>JAMOVR010000188.1 GCA_027061945.1 Candidatus Heimdallarchaeota archaeon | reverse complement strand
AATAAACCAGTGGGGCCGGTTAGATCTGCCTTCGGCTTGCATATTATTAAAGTGGAGGCACGAAAAGAAAAGGAGCAGCTTCCTTTAGATAGAGTAAAGGAGCAGGTAAGGGCTGAGTTATTTGATAAAATTAAGGCAGCCAAAATACATCAATTTATGCAAAGTGAAATGGAAAAAGCTAACGCTAAAGTAAATCGCGAAAAATTGATAGAATTGTTACTTAAATAAATAGTTGGTCAGAGTGCCTATAGAGCTCTAATAATCTCTTTTTATACTTTCTTCTTTTTTGTGATTTCAAAAAAGTAGAGTATTAAAGTTTTGCCGATTTAACTATTTCATCCGGCTTAAATATTTAGTTATAAAAAATTACTATACCGTCTTTTATGGAAAGCAAAGAAGGCTGCTTATGGCTTTTGTGTTTTTAAAGAGTTGCCTTTAAAAAGGACTTGGGGGGAGGAAGGGGGCAGTTTTATGTTGTTAAACCGGATTAAATTTTATGTATTATTGTTAGTTAGTTTATGTGTGCCATTATCTATATGTCCAGCCACTTCAGATGGAGCTTCTCAGTCTTCTGATAATTTAAGACCATTTCTTTTAAAACAACATATCTACATAATCGGTGCCTCTACAGTCCGTTATGATAATAACCTGCCCGGGGATATTAATTCTAATACAGGTTATGCACAGTATCCTACCCGTATGGGATGGGGAGCAGCCTTGTCGGTTTATGCCCAGTTTCCGCAAAATGTATTTAATTTAGCCCGGAGAGGCGCAACTTCGGCTAGTTATAGAGATAAACCACCATCTCCGGGTGATCCCGCATACAAAGGGCCATGTTGGTGGGGCAGTACAAAGGTCTTAATTGCATCTATGGGTAAGAGAAAGGGAGGGTATTTATTTATCCAATTTGGAGGCAACGATAGGTTTGCCAATATATCTGAACAAGAATTTAAAGAGAATCTCCGTTTTTATCGTCAGCAGGCTATAGCACTAGGATTGACCCCTGTATTTATTTCACCAGTTGAATCACGCTCTACAGGTCCAACAGGAACAAGGGGTAATTATCCCCAATGGATGGCTGATGTAGCACAAGAAAATAATAACTCTATTTTTTTAGATTTGCATCAAAAAAGCTTAGAATTCTATCTCCAATATACTCTAAATAATTTGGGTTATATGTTTGGCAATGTGCCTTATATATGGCTTTCAGATGGAAATGTAGATGGAGTGGCGCATGAGGCAGGGGATTTTAGAAGAATGGATACCACTCACTTTGAAGAGCGGGGTGCGCTTAGGGTTGCTGCTTGGATAAAAGAGCTTGCCTGCGATCTTTCAGATAAATCTTTATGCTATTTTTTTCAAGATAGAAATTTCTCTAATCCTCCTACTATCTATTTTACCGGCGAGTATGTTGATGATCCAAATGATCCAGAAATCAATGGATGGTATATTGCCGATCCTAATGGCCAAATTTTAATAGCAGATATGGCTAATCCAGATATTATCCAAAAAGTGTTTGATAATTCTAAAAACAGCATGGTTTTGGCTTTTAATACATATTTCAATAATGAAAATCGCTACTTAGAACATGGTTTTCATAATAGCAATGATGCTAGAAGTTGGGCCAATAAAGACCAATATATTATTGCATGGGATTCGAGGTTTACTTCTAGTGATTTTAGAATATATGTCGAAGTGGCAACACAAGATGGTATTCGCCACTTTACTTTTAAACCGGTTGATGAGGATCAAGGGCCGGGTGAAACTATGCCACAATATATTAGAATTGGTTTAGGAACTAATGCTGTAGATGGCATGTGGCATTCTTATAGGCGTGATTTGAGTGCTGAGTTGCATCAGTATGAACCAGATAATGAAATTGTCCAGATTAATGGAGTCCGTATCAAAGGAACAGGTAATATTGATAATTTGCGTCTTTTTTAATTTATCTTAAAGGGCATTGTTTATGGCTCTGGCGGGCGATGCGGGATTCGAACCCACGACCTTTGGCTCCGGAGGCCAACGCTCTATCCAACTGAGCTAATCGCCCGTTTATTAGTTTAAGGTTAATTGCGAGTTTGCTGTCTGTCAATTTGCCTTTGAATATTCCAGAACAATCAAACGTTTTTAAAATAAA
>JAMOVR010000187.1 GCA_027061945.1 Candidatus Heimdallarchaeota archaeon | reverse complement strand
AAAAATCTTTTTCGAAAGCAATAGAGACATCGATAGGGAAAAAAAAGAAAAGGTAAATAACGTAACGATTCAGCACAAGGAATTAAGCATATACCTTTATATTAATTCAATCGAAAACTTCAACTCATTGTATAAAAAAGTAATAGCAGAAAAAAAAACGTTGTTGCCTAAAAATCGTAATCGGTTACTAAGCATTTATCAAGAAACATTAAATAATAAACTAATTATGAAAAAATATGTACTTCCTTTCTTCCCAGAATTAGGACGATTAATAATACTCATGGACTTAGGCGGAAAAGAGATTATGAGAAAATACTACGAATTTGTAAAGAATATATCATTAATTATTCCAATTTCTAATACCTCAATTACACATAATAATCTGTTGATTAGTTTTTTAGGAGTCCCTAAAGAACAATTAGAATCATTTCGAAAAATTCTGTTCGAAAAATTCGGTAGTGATATATTATTCTTTGGGATAAAATCTGCTGAATTTGGCATTGAAACAACACCACAATTACAATTAGTTCCCACAAAAAACAGTTGGAAATTCCGTAAGCCTCAACCTTTATTTTTAAAATATTAATTTAGAACGTCAAATTAATTTAAATTAATAATAAAAAAAGAAAAAAAGAAAAAAGAAAAAATTGTTTTTTAATAAAGGCCTACAATGGCCATGGATCCACTTGAGGTGGCTCTCCATCGTGGTTTTTACCTTTGCAAGTCATCAATTATGACTTATCCGAAGAAAGCATCTGTAAATCAGACATTAAATAAAAAAAGCTAATATCACCTAATCTTTACGCTATCTACGTTTTTAAGCGACAAAAACAGCTTTTTTCAATGGAAAAATTCTGTACTCCCATTTTTTATGTTTCCTGCTTTATACATTAAAAGATAAGAAAAAAAACGGTTTGAATTAAATATAACGTTTATTTAAAAGAAATGATTTTTAGAAAAACATATATTACTTAAAGCTAAGGATTTTGTTTGAGGGGGGCGGTACCGGTTTCCGAGCGGGTACCGGAAGCAAAGGCTTCTAACCCCCCTCCATTTAAAATTTAAATATATTTATATTACCGGGGAAACCTAATGTATTTAATTGTTAAAGCATTTATCCCAGCCACAATAACCGTAGAAGGCGTAGAATATTTGAAAGAAAGTTGGGATAAAAAAAGAATACAAGAAGCAATAGAAAATTTTTTTGGCAAAAAAATCAATGTAAAAAGTTATTTTTACTTACAATATAAAAAAGAAACACAATATGCGAAGGTAATTAATGTCCATGAATGGCATAACACACCCATAATTAATAGAAAAAGTGGGACAACAATTTTAAGTGAAAACAAAAAACAAGAAAAAGTAGAACAAGAACTCTGGATTAGGGAAACTGGAATCATTACTTATCAATTAGTCTTGAAAAAAGAAATTACTCTCCCAAATAATACTCATGAATTTACTAAAAGCATTAATCACTTAATAAAAAATCTAAAAAGAACAATAGAAAAAACTTACAATAATGTCTTAATAAACGGGTTAATTCCGGTCCTCAAAAAAGAAATAAATAAAACCGAAAAAAGCAGAAAAAAATTATCGCATCTACCAAAAGATGATAAAAATAAAATCAACAAAAGCTTAAACTTGGAAAAAGGAAAAATAGTTGTTTTTACCTTCATACATCTAAAAAGTGATAATGAATTCACTTTTCTTCATAAATGGCTTAAAACAGATCTTCGAATATTAGGGGGAAGTAATTCCCCTATAATTCACGTGAGGAATAATGACTTAAGATATCATTCCAGAGGTTTTCACGTCCTAATAAGTAAAGACCCTCTACTTTCTAGGAAAAGCAGGAAGATCCTTCAACTTGAAATTACTAATGCTCTGCATATAGCATATACAACCCCATTAGTACTCAAAAACACTCTAATGACACTTAATTATCAAAACTCAGAAATAAAGACTAGTACTTGGCAGTATATTATTCATTATCTTAATCCCTTCGTTTTAGAGGGAAAAACCAATTTTGATTCATTGTTTGTAAAATCTGTTGTTCGTTCATGGTTTATTCGGGTAGATCTCCTGTTGAAACTGAGAGAAAAATTCATCAATTTTTTTGAGAGTATTACTAATTCTAAAGAGTTCTTACTATATGCACCAATTATTATTCATGAACTAGTTAAACTTCCTACAGGGAAAAACGTAACATTAAATCCGTTTATTAATAAAATTGGATCCCCAAATTTATTGCTCAAAAAGGATTTAAAGATACGTATTATTGATATCTTGGTAAAACATGAAAAAAATCTCTTATCTGGAGATACTGACTTAAAATATGAAAGAGGGCTCACAGCATCAAAAATTACTCAAATGCTTTATATTCCTAATGGAATGCAAACTTCTAAGATACGTAGCTATCTAGATGATCTTGTAAAAGCAGGTTTTGTCGAATGGTCGCCATATCTAGGCCCTGGGAGAAGAAAAAATAGTCGAATGTTTTTTTTATCCGAGAACTTCTCGAGTGTTAGAGAAATCTATAACTTAGTTATTAAAGAAAAATTGATTGACCTATTAAATACCATAAATAATACGTCCTCAATAAGTAAAAACAATAACTTGATATAGCTTAGGCCTTTTTTAGAATATTAGTTTTTTACCTTTCCTCATAATTTTAAGAACCACTCTAGCGGTCTATAAGTCTATAAAAAAATAGAAAAGAAAGAAAATAAAAATAAAAAAGAAATTTTAATTAAAAATTTAAACCAGTTTATTTTTTTAGTATTAGCTAATGGGAGGAATAGAAACTTTCCACTTGCTTACTTTAGCGATACCCAATGTGAAGAAAGCACCCACTAGTAAGAGCAATGGTGCTAGAATAGCAAATATTTGATTTGCACTTAAAATTGGGCTTCCAGCTTTAAGGAATGCTAACAACATTCCTCCAATAGAGATTAATAATCCACCAATAGAGAAGAACCAAGCAGCCCCTTCGGTTTCTCCCTTAATTGCGGTGTAAGCAGGTAATACTACAATTATTAAACCACAAGGAATGTGTACTAACATAATGAAGATATAGCCAAGGCTCCCAAGATTGGCGACATTAAAACCAGCCAATAAAATAAGGACCAAACCGATAACTCCATAGATTAGGAACCAGTTTCCATAAGGCTTGTCTTCATATACCGCATACAATAGCCCAAGAGCAAGTCCTAGGGGAATAAGGGTTGAAGCAAAGGGAACAAGGGGTGCTCCCAATATTGGCCAGTCAAACAAAATAATTAGCACACCTGCCACAAATAACACTATGAAGCTAATGCCCCAATATAAGTGGTAGATGTGTTTTTCATTCAAGTATTCTTTTATCAATAAAATACCAACATAAATAGCTACTAAACCAGTCAGTAGCAGGAATATCATTCCTATGTAGTCAGTCATCATTTTTTTATCACCTCAAGGATTCTATCCTTTTGGGCGTTTAAAATCAATACATTACCTTTTTTAGGTTTGCACTAACAAAAAGGTAACTATTTTACAACTATGGAAAAAAATAAATACAAAGTCAACGCGAGGTCTCAAAATTTCATGAAAACAAAGGCTGTAAGGGAATATTTCATTAATTAATTAAATCAATTAGGCATTTTTTGCATAAATGATTTTTTGAACTTGGACGTTTTATTTTTTGCGTTTAACTTTTGAATATTTGATTATTTTATCATAATATAAATAATTCTTAGGAGGGGGCGCGAGATCTTTTGCGCTTTAGTAAGCCTAAACGCAAAAAATACTTGAGATCGGGAACAAAAACTAACCAAAAAAAGATAAAAAACAAAAATAATTCTCAAAAGACTTTACACTCAAAAAACAAGAAAATAATTTTTAAATTAAAACGTTATAATTTCGTTGATATCACTATTTGCGATATTTTCTCATTATTATTGAAAGCAACCCTATAGCAAGTAATGATAATAAAAACTCTAAAGGAAGTAGCCTTTGATTAGTAGAAGTATTTGTAATTATTTGTTTATCCAATTTCCACCATTCCTGAGTTCCTATGGATAGCAATAACAGATCGAGCCCTGTGATTCCTTCATAATACACCCATACCGAGACAGAACTTAGCAAGGGTATTGAAGGCTGATGATAATAGAAGTAATCATCTAATTGTTTTCCTAGTTCAATTCTTTTTTCGTAATTCAGCTCTTTTATGTATGCCTCAATCATTAGATCGTATTGTGAATCCCACCAATTATAGAAATTCAGTCCATGTGGAAGAAAAGAATAAGTATCAAAGATCCCATAAGGATTCCACTCTAAACCGTAATAATACCCAACTAATAGAGCATCGAATCCTCCTTGTGCAAACAAAGGTACTGGAGTATGAAGGCCATTAGGCAGATTATAATCATTTTCAGACATATTGAAGTTAAAAGTCCTGGGGGCAATGACATCCCATCCTACAGAAACGGTATTGTTAACGTAAACACCGATTTTAGTAAATGAATCTTTCAATAGATATAATGTGTCCGCATATATTGTTGAACCACAACTATTTGGCCCCATTAAAATAATATTCCATTCAGGAAAGTATCTTGATAGATTTCCTACAAAGTATTTTCCAGTAATCTCAGGGCGATCATTCGGATTTGTTGTAATGTTTTTCCACCCTGCTAATTCAAACGCTGAGATAATGATATCCATGGCTTTCTCTATTGAATATTCTCTTGGTTTTAAATCAGCGTCTATTCCAATAGAACCTCTTGGAGCTATAGTTGGTGCTGGTTCTGAGAAATTATAAGTGTAATTATTTAAGATTTCTCGAGGTATTGAATGAGAGATCGCTTCTCGAACGAGTCTTGCTGCTTCTATTCTCTGACTCTCATTCATTTTTCCGTTAGATATGCGATCCCAGAAAGACCAAACCAAATATGTTTTTCCATTATAATAAGAAAACGTCTTATTTAGGAACAAGTCTAATTGGGCAGTACGCCCCCAGATAGGATGGATATTGTTTAATGAAAGCTCTTGAATAGAAGTACCAGAAATTCTTTCTATTTTTGCATTACTCATATTATTATAATCCTCAAGAATTAACTTATAACTCGAGTCTAAGATATCTACTTTATTATTGCTAAACTCAGAAATTGCTTCTTCAGCGGTACCAATTTTTTTGAATACAAGAGCATCTATTTTTGGTGTTGGAAAACCATTTTCAACCCATTTTTCATTAATAGTTAAAGAAGCAGTATAGCTATAATCTTCTGTTTTTTCGAAGCTAGTTAATTTATAGGGCCCCGCTCCGATAACATATTTTATAGGATCAGCAAAATTAAAATTATTATTTAGTAATTCGGGCTCGTAAATGTTCTTAGGGACAATCCCAATAGAGAGATATGAATAATAAAATGCATCTTGATTGGCAAAATAAAATATTATTGTATTAGTATCTTTAACAATAATACTATCATTTGTGGGAAAGTTATACTTTAGTATATTATATTGCGCTGATTTTAGTTTAGGTGTTAAGTGCAAATAATAAGTATATTTAACATCATCTGCAGTAATCGGTGTTCCATCTGAGAAAGTAATGCCACTTTTCAAAGTTATGATTAATCTCATGGCATATCCTGTTTCAGTCTTATTTAGAAGTTCTATTGTTGGTTCCCTCGATGCTAATACTGGGATAAATCTATAACCCTCATCTGAACTTCTTTTATATAAACCTACTAACACTGCGCTTTGCCATAATTTAACGATTTTAATCCAAGTAGAAAAAATGTCTGTTGGAAGTATATCATATGGAGAAGCGTAGACCACTGTTTTATTTTCCTCGCTAAAGACCGGAGATTCTGCTAGAAGAGTACATAATAAGATACCAATAATAATTATTCCTGATATTTTCTTTATTAATTTATACATTTTAAATCTCCACGCATAATAAATCAATCATTAATTATTAAGCAAGGACAGATATATTTTTTGCGTAGAGACGCTGAGTTTTACATTTATAAAAAAAACCAAGGGTGATGAATAAATAAATAGGCATCATTTATAAAAAATTGAAAAAAGAAAAAAGAAAACAGGAAAAGGTGTGTTATTATTCTGGTTTGACTATTTTGTCCCACCAACCAGGGATAATTAAGACGATTAAGATTATTGTGCTAAATATTGGACCTAGGAGGAACATTGAGAATGTTTGTTTTGCTATACTCATATCAATACCGAGTGGTAGTCCTGCGAGTAGGGCAAGGATTGCATTTGCAAGTGCCACAGGTTTAAGCCATTCCTGCTGAGGCCATAATAACATCGTAATTATTACGACCATCCAAACGATTCCAACAAGGAAGCTTAGTCTTTGTCCCAATACATATATTGGAGCGGCGTCGTAGATAATGATTCTGTTTGTATTCGCGACTCCATTCATGAAAGTAGTAATCATTGCCATACCCATTATCATTCCGAATAGCACTCGGCTTGTAGGTAGTTCACCGACACTTTTAGTAATTATTAGATAATAGACAAAGTTTAGAATGAAGATTATTAAGTGGTATGGTGGGTTTTTTGTATCTAAAGCAGGTACTGCCGGCCAGAAACTCCACATTAAACCGTTTATTACAGCTACTGTGGAAAGGATGTATCCCCACTTGAAGTTATCTTTGAAGTAGAAGTATGCAGCTACTACAAAGATTGCTCCACTGAGAGTTCCCAAGTCTGTATACGTGGGGTAGTAGTATTTAACCACCATTGCACATCCAAATGCGGAGGCATCACTCTTAGCAAGTTCTGCCGCCCACAGTACTTTGTATAGGAGCAGGAAGAACAATGGATATAGAATCAAGTTAGTAATTGCACCGATAACTGAAATCCATGCTCCTATTTTATTTTTTTCTTGCAAAGGCCATCACCTGCTTTTTTAACTGTCTACTGGTTGAACAAGTTTTTCCCATAATGGATTGAAGACGAAGATGATGAGGTATATGAATGCTAGTGCAGGGGCATAAAGCATCATTGAGATCTCGCCTTTCATGAAGGAGATCTTGATTCCCAAGGGTGTACCTAGGATGATGCTTATGAGTGCGGAAATAATTCCAAGCATTCTTATCTTAAAGTCTGGTTTGAATAGTACGTAGAATGTAACAATCATCATTCCGATTGCAGCTAACCAGTTTAGTCTTTGTGTGAGAACAAAGAAGGCCTCACCAATTCTATATACGGCTCCATTGCTGGCTTTGACGAAAGTAACGGAGTCGGGGTTTCTCATTGTTTTCATGTAGGTGTTAACACTTGCAGTTCCGTTCATAAATGTGGTTACCATTGCCATACCAGTGAATAGACCAGTAATGACTCTTCCCCAAGATACACCAGCAGCATATCTGGTAATTAAGAACCACATAACAGTTTCAGGTAAGAAGATCCATGCATATAAAATGGGGTTACCAGTGTCCATTTCAGGGATCATGGGCCAGAAGCTGGTGAAGAGAGCTAAAATGTTTGCCCATACTGCCCAGTAAATAGCCCATTTCTCTTTTTTATAGAATCCTACTGCAGCAACAAAGTAGAAAATACCCGCAATTATTGCTACGTCAGTGTATGCTGGTAAGAAGTACCTTATAACGTAGAAGCATGTGGGGCAATTCGCTACGACTACTTCGTCGATCATTAGTTTGTCGTAGTGTAGTAGGAAGAACCATGGGGGTAGTATTAGTTGGATTGCCATACCTATGATTGAGAGCACCAATCCAACTTGGTAGTTAATATTTAGGTCTAGTTGCATTAATTTCATATCTTGTTCAGTCATTTGACCACCCGACAAATACGTTTGTCATAAACATATTTTGAAACAAGTTAAATATTTTACCCCAAACATAGAAGATAAAATGTTAAAAGAAAATTAATAATTAAGATTTTGTCCAAAATTTTTAAAATAAAAACGTCTCCAAACAAAGATTAGACAAATATATTTTCTAAAAAATACGTGGTTAAAAAAATAAAATAAAATAAAAAAAAGATAATAAATTAATGTTGAGATTATAAAATAAAATTAAAGTTACTAAATAATGAAAAGCATAGTGATAAAAAGGCAAGAATTGGGCTAAAACGCCCGAAAAAAAAGAGGATCTTGAAAGAAAAAAAAGTTTGGATTATTGGTTATTTATGAGAACTTCTAAATAATTTAGAAACCTTTGTTAATTTGAATCTAGAATGAAAAAGGAAAAAAAGAATGAAAAAGGGGACACAAAAGCACTAGAACCGTTACCAATTGTGAGAGCGTTATTTTTAGCTCTATTGAAAAAATACCCTGGATCTTCAGGATACTTCATGAATAAGAAGATTAAAGACATTTTTAATGAAACCGTAGTTCTTCGCTCTGGCACGGTTTACAATGAACTTCGAAAAATGGAAAAAATGGGATTAGTACGTTCTTTACTTGAAGAAAAGAAAAGAAAAGTTAGAAAATATAGTTTAACAGAAAAAGGAGAAAAAGAACTTTCCCGTCTAAAAAAGATGATTA
>JAMOVR010000186.1 GCA_027061945.1 Candidatus Heimdallarchaeota archaeon | reverse complement strand
AGAATTGTTTTTCTTTATCATTATTTTCTCCTAATATAGAATACGTTGCCTATATTATAGCAGATATTAGCAATTATTCTATATACTTGATAAAATCAATTTAACTTTTGATTTTTGCAGAGGTCTCCTTATATTTTTGTCCCGCTTGCAAAATGTTTGAGGGGGTATGAATTTCATACAAATTATCAGTTTTCCACCCACTTTCCCAAACCCAAGTATTGGTTTTTCCGCTCTTTATTCCCCACCAAGTCTTCCAATGGTTGTCTCCATCTGGATCTGAAAAGCTTCCAGCTTGTAGGTAAGGTTGGAGAGTAGTATTTGTTGTTCCATTTCGGAGAGTAATACTTGGCCTATTTGGTCGATGATTAGTTCCTCCAGAATTTAGCGAATCTATTATGTTAGAATTTGCTATATCTCTTATAGCTGCAATGAATTTTCTAGAAAGTTTTAAAGCTAGGTTTTCATCGTATTGTTCATTAATCGGCCAGTGCCAGAAGTTGTTTTTGAAGCCTAGTTCAGCTGCTGTCTTTTGAATATCATCCATGCTTGGGTAAGCACTGTAGGCAGTATGATTTTCAACATACTTTTGAATATACTTTTGAGTCACCATTAAAGCATTTGCTTCCTTCCAAAGACTGTTGGCGCTGAGGAAAAATGTTACTCTATGATAGAGTCTAGCTAATCGAAAACTGAGTTTTTTTATTTGTGAAAAGAGTGCATCAACACAATTAGATTGACTAAGTGAACAGTCTATTAGTCCAATTGATAAGTCAGCGAAATCAATTACTACGGACTCTAGAATTTCTGTTGTCAAATCACCTTCATAACTATCTGTCATATATTCGTTCATCTTGTTCACGATATTCATTCCTAAGGTGTTTTCCCCTGTCTCTGTAAAAATTTGCTTCAACTTATATAAAGACATACCATAAGCGTCTGAGCCAATCATGAGCCAATCAACGGTATGATCAAGGATACTAAGATTCTTTTCAAATTCTACTACAACATTACCTTCTTGAAAGATTCGTCCATAAAGTGCCGCAGCTTGTGTAGTCAAGATTGGTCCAACTGAAATAGAGTAAGCTTTAAACAACCGTTTACCTCTTGCATCAAGTTCTTCATAGGACTTGGCAAAAGTCACTGTAGGCTTTAGAGTTAAAACTAAAACAAAAAAATAGTTATTACTTTAAGATATTTCATAAGTCTCTGCTCCTCTCCCGCAGTTATTTAAAATCTCTGGTTGCCAAACAAGGATTTTCCATTGCACTGCTTTTTATCGTTGTTTCTTTAAGACTCCATAAGCTACTCAAAGTCACTCAATAATGGCGCTATGACTTTCTGGTCATCCTTTTATTCATTCCGTTATATCCATACATAACGGCAATTCCATTCATGTCACTGTCACTCCACCGTCATTGCAAGAGGCCAGAAGACCCTGCGGCGATCTCCCAAGCTCCTGCACCAACCCGCCATGTCATTGCAAGGAAGCGCGCATGCGCCGACAAAACACTTCCCTTCGCACCTGCAGAGCCCCCCAAAAGGGCCTATGAAGAAAACTATATTTTATATTTATGTAATTTTAGAAGACAGAAAGACATTCCCCCCTCCAAGAGATTAGAAAAATTAACCATCCATATAAATTTGTTTACACCTGTTTATTTTAAAAAGCAAGACATCTTTCAAGATTATAAGCAATATGTTCTCATTTTCTGATGGATAAGATAAAAGTGTGTTTACCAGATGGGATTGGGTAATAGCCCTCTTCTGCGTCTTCGCGTGGGATTGCTTTGCTTCGCTCGCGCTGACAGAGGAGAGGGAACGCATGTGTCACCACATTCCTGGATTCTTAATTGTCCATAAATGACAAGAAATGTAGAATAGAAAAAATGGAAAAATATCTCTATACCTAACATTAAAGAGGCCATATATGAAAAAGCGCATTGGCATAGGAATAAGTGATTTTCGAAAACTACGACAGAGTGACTGCCTTTTTATAGATAAGTCTCTGTTTATAAAAGAGATAGTTGATACAGGAGCAGAAATTCTCCTTATTCCAAGGCCAAGGCGTTTTGGCAAGACTTTGAACCTTTCAATGCTCAGGTATTTCTTTGAAAGGCATGAAACAGACCAGGAGAAAAAAGAGACTGAAGCATTGTTTAAAGGCCTTC
>JAMOVR010000185.1 GCA_027061945.1 Candidatus Heimdallarchaeota archaeon | reverse complement strand
CAAATATTATATGAGCAAAATTGTCAAGAGGAAGCTATCAAAATCCTTAAAGAAGGAATTATGCGGATACCACCAGACAAAGCACTGGTTAGCTTGTATGAGCGATGTGGAAGATTTCAGTATCAAATGGGCGAAATAGAAAAAGCAATCAACACTCTAAAAGAAGGAATGGAAAAAATACCACCAGATAAAGCTCTAGTTACTCTTTATACACTATGTAGCAATATATTATCACAATCAGGACAATATGGAAGGGCTCTTGATATTATCAAAAGAGGAATCAAGTGTATCCCTCCTGATAAGGCTGTTTCTGATCTTTATTATAAGGCTGGAGAATTACTAATACAAAATGGACAAAATCAAGAAGCTATTTCTATTCTTAAAGAAGGAATCAAAAAAATTCCATATAATAAAGGAGCTTGTACTGTATATACACAATGTTGTGAGTTATTATTTAAAGGTGGGGAATTAGCTGATGCAATAAAATTGGCTGAAGATGGAATTAAACATATTCCTTATAATAAAGGAGCCTCTCTATTATATTTACAATATATTAAGCTATTATTAATGTCAAATCAAATAGACAAAGCAATTAACATTTTACAAGATGCTATTATAAAAATACCATCAAAGCAGAATCAATCTTTAATAGAATTACTTTTAATTATTTATGCTGCTTGCTTTAATGAGGCAGAAATTATCAAACTAATACGAGAACATGAAGAAAGTTTAGATGCCCATTATGTTACAGCACAGGTTTTATTATATCAAATTCAACAATCTTGGGAAAAGGCAGCTAACTATGCTCAAGAAGCCATTCAAAAACGTATAAAGAATAATATACTGCCATCGATGGAGGCGTTCTCTTGGTTGTGTGCCGGTCAGCCTAAACGTGGCCTACAAGTTATTTCTAATCAACTAATTGTGACAAAGCGCTATAATTTTTGGTTAGAAGCCTTTATACATTTACGTTTAGATAATATTGGTAAAGCCAAACAGGCGATAACTAATTATATAAATCAACTGCCAGCCTTACAATATATTGATGAAATATTTCTCTTGAACTTATGGGATAGACCTTCAGAGGTTTTAGAACAGTATGATTTAGCTTATTATTTTCCTATATTACCAACTTCGCTTACAGGTCTTCAGCATCCTGTATCGCGAATCCCATATTCCCCTCCAATTGGCATTAAACCTAATGTTAAGAAAAGGAGAGATAAAATGGTACGGGTTTTTATAAGTCATTCTTCTGTGCAAAAAGCTGATGCAGATGATTTGCATTTTATGCTAACGCAGGCTGGCTATGAGCCGATTCTTGACAGTTATGATATCTCTGGTGGCCAGAGTATACCAAAACGAATAGAGGAACTAATAAGTGAATGCGACTATTTTATATTGCTGCTTACAAAAGAAAGCATTAGATCTGCATGGGTACAGGCTGAAATCACGCTTGCATATACTGCTGGACTATTAAAAGAGGAACGTTTATTACCTGTACAGATTAATGATATTGATGAACACCTAGCAAATTCAATCCCTTGGATTCCGAGAAATTCATATAATTGGTTAGACGGCACTAAAGGTCTACGTCCAGTCGTTGAATGGTTAGATAAGAAAAGAAAAATGAGCTAATTATACAATTAAATATTGTGCTAACCAACCGCTCAAGCTGACCGCCAATCCGCTGGCGCTCCTTGGCGGCAGCTTAGCTCACCGTTAGCTCAAAAAACATGACACAACGATATAGATCTGGAATTTTTTGGCACTTTACAGGATCACCTTCAGGAGTGGATTGGTCTAGGGTCAGAAAACCAGCTGATATTTTAAAACAAGGTAAACCCAAGCCAGCAAATGAGGCAGTGGGAATATTGCTTAAAATTCTTGAATCAAAAAAGTTATTAGGTGTCTGTGTCGAGCAAATAGCCGAATCAAAAAATACGGAACCTTTCTGTTGTGTAACAGATATTCCCCTTAAGGATTTGATATATCATAGTAAATATTATGGAAATGTAGCTGTTGGTTTCTCATCTCGTGTAATATTTGAGCAATTTCTTCCAGTTATCTATGTTCCAGTAGCGAAATTGCCTGCATCAAAAGAATTTACAAAACCAAATGAATGGTGTTTAGCTGAATCAGAATTTCACTATCATGCAGGAGATACAGCTAAGGCC
>JAMOVR010000184.1 GCA_027061945.1 Candidatus Heimdallarchaeota archaeon | reverse complement strand
GACTGATTTTCATATGGAATGGAAAATTAAGTTTGTAATAAAAAACGAGACTATGAGAAAGAAGAATTTTCTTGTTAAAGGAAGTTTAATTATTGAACCTAGAGATATTGCATTATTAGCTTATAATCTGATTTTGATTACTAGGGGGCTTCAAATTGAATTTAATGATTGGTTAAATGTTCAGATCAAAGGTATTTTTCTGGAAAATAAGGAGATTAAAAAGATAATTACAAGTAATAATGAAATATCTACTGAACGTATTACTACTATTTTACAGAATGAACTTGAGAAGGATTTAAATTTTATTGGTATAGAACTAAAAGGCATTCAAGTTACTAACTTGTCGAAAGATAATGAACTAAGTATTAAGCAAAAAACAAGCTTGAAAACAAATAAAACGGATTTTTATCCTTCAAAAGCCATTGTTAATTCAAGTAAAGAGACTTTAAAAAGAAGCCAAGAGCGATCTAATAAAAAAGAAGAAAATGAAGAAGTATTAATGGAAATTATTTTCCCTACAAAAGTAGTAATTGGCATTCCTTTTGAACTTAAAGTTAAAATTATTCCCATTAAAAAAAGAAAAAATAGAGACGCAATAATTGTTGCTTATTCGCCTAGTTTTCTAATAATTTCTAACGAAAAACGTATTCTGCTGGACAAAAAAGTGACCCTGAAATTTCAAGTAGTAGCAGTTAACCAGTCTAATCCTTCAATAACAATTAATCTCTTCAATGAGGAGGGGATTTTAATTAGCCAGAAAATAATTTATGATCTGAAAATAGAGAAAGGGATTGAAAATACCTTGATATTTTTAATAAAGATGTTTGGATTGGCTGGAATAATTATATTAGCAAATTATTTTTCAGCACTACTTTTATCTTCATTTTTACAAATGAAAAAAAATCTGATACTGGCGTCATGTATTACAATAGGTGTAATCATTGGGTTATTACTGGCTATTTTAATTACTTTCACCGAAATGAAAAAACAGCGTTCCAATTAAAAATAATTCTTCATATGAATTGACAGAGGTTTTTCATAAACATTTAAAAATTAATTAATAGGGTAAAATTAGGATTATGAATTAAAAATACTAAGATAATCAAAATTTTCGCCACAAGGAATTAACAAGTCCCTATAAGCTAATTTCACGGCGTTCGCATGATCTGCTGGTTTAAAGACCCATTTTGCATAGTATTTTATACTACCACATTCAATAACCTTAGGAAATAAACCTTTTTCATCCTGAAGTAGAGTTACTTCTGTTCTTCCTGAAATGAACTTTTCTTGGTACCTTTCATTATACGAGAATGTTAGTAAGTTAAAATAAATAGTAACAACGTAGTAGTGATTATGTTTTAGAGAATAGATCTTTTCTTTTTTTATATTATATTTCGGATATTGATTTTTCTTTAATAACACATAGAAGTTTTTCTTTTAAGAAAATTAAACCTTCTTTTTCTGAGAAAAGATATTTTTATCCAACAATACCTTTTATTATGGGTTGAAATACAATAACAACTACGATCAATAAAAAATATGTAATAACTCCTCCTTGAAACAATTTTTTGTTAGATGTATTTGTTTTACGATTATCAATAACAATATCATATTCTGTTCGGATAGTATTACCCATAAAGATCCCTCCTAAAGATGCTGAAGAAGTAACTTTTACAGAAGAACTAAAACGGGCATAAATTACAGTAACCATTATTCCTGCCCATAATAAAAGACCAATCCCTGAGTATTTTAAAATTAAAGGAATACATATTATAGTAACTATTAAAAAAACTATTGTTTCTCCTTTAGTGGGAATAAAAGATCTCAAAAATAATGCTATGAAAACTTTGAGGGGAATAATTGGTTTTTGAACTTCTTTTTTATTAGAGACTAATTTTTCCATTTCTATAAGTAATTTTCTCTCTTCTTTTATGACATGAATAGAATAAGCTAATAAATAAATTAATAATAAAATGGTTAATAAGAAGAATAAAAGAAAAAGTGTATTCATTAGTAAACTACCTCTTGCTTTTGCGGGGGATTTCCTACTTCACAGAGAATACTTACCCTAAAACCCCTTCCTTGTAATGAACGGTTTGGCGTAGATTTTATGAGTTTCTCCATAGATACTATGGAGTATAAGACTTTGTATAAGTCATATTTCATGGTTACTCCTAATCAATCCATAATAACAATATAACCATATAAAATATTATTGGCTTTCATCTCCACCTTCTCGCCTCCAAAAAGGAAGAAAGAGTTTACGGTAATAAATTTAACTTTCTCGGCGGGAAATCCTCTCCCTTCCGCAAGGTGGGGGATGAAAGCCGAAAACATCATATGTTTTTTTGTATATGTTTTTCTTGCAGGGCTGGGATGGCCTGTAGCGTCTGTGGAGAGAGTCTTCTCTGTGAAGCAGGAAGCCCCTTGCCAAAGAAAGGGGTAGTTCACGAATAAAATAATAAACTAATATTTGTGTAATATAATATTAGTTTATTATAAGCACCTCTCTTTTTTTCTAAATGATATTTGTGTTATCGAGGAGACGTACTTAGAAGCGATTTTCTTATAAATAGGAAATAATCCTGTTCTATTTTTATGGACTTTTCTCTCCACATTAGCTAAATATTGGTTTTATCCACGTTTTATCATATCTTTCTTATCTTACCTTTTAAGAAGAGGACTCTCGCCGATAAAGTTAAAAAAATAAGATAATGTTTTAGCTATCTTGTTCTTGTTCTAACTGTTTAGAAGTCTCTCTCATTGCAATTAACACTCCTGTAATTACCAAAACACCGCCAATTATTTGCTTAAGAACAATATTTTCACCTAAAAATAATGTTGAAATTAAGAATGATACTACGACTTCTATTAACAAAATAATTGTTGACAATCCTGCATCTACTTTCTTTAAAGAATGCAAGTACATTATTAAGGGGAGAATACTACAAAACACTGCTAAATAAATTGCAACTGAAATACTAATAATATTGATTGATGAAAAAATATTTTGTCCGGTAAATATCAAGCTCATGAAAGCAATAATCACGGTATAATACATACTAGCAACTAATATATCCTCTGCAGAAAACTCTTCATCATTTTTAGATTGCTCTTTTTTTTGTCCTGTTTCTAGTAACTTGGTATAAACTACATAAAATGCCCATACAAATCCTGCGCCAAATACCAGTAACACGCCTAGATAATATTCAGTTTTAGTTTCGGCTTGAACTATTCCTTCCCCTCCCTCATTAGTAATAAGAACTACTCCTATAAGACCAATTATTGCACCAAAAATTTTCTGATATGTTATTTTTTCTTTAACCATAAAATAAGCAATAAATGGAACAAGCACAGAATAGCTATTCACTAGTAATGCTGATTGTCCCGCGGGAACCCATTGCTGACCTATGAACTGAAATAGATACGCAATCCCATTTAGCGACCCTATAAAAACTAACTCTTTTCGTTTTAAGGCTTTTTTTGCGGCTTTTGGAAATAATAATGTACTTATTATTGCTGCAAATAAAAATCGCATTAGTAGAAATGCTTCTGGGGATGAGTATTGTAATCCAAAAGATATTGCTGGAAAAGAAGTTCCCCAGAGAACCCCTGATAAAACCAGCAAGAAAATTGGTCCTAATTTGTGTTCTTTAAGATTATTAGACACGCAATAGATTTAAGATTTTAAACATTTTTAAAATATTAGTTTATTTTTCATAAAAAATGATTTTTTCATATTATTTATAAACTACTCTTATAAACTACTCCTCGCTTTTGCAAGTGGCTTCCTGTTTTATCAAGGAGACTTGCCCCAAGATCACTTCCCTGTAAGAAATGGTTCGGAGTAGAGGTTTTTTAGTGCGTGATTTTCTTCTTTTTTCAGCATTACTAGTGAAATAACTATTAGTGCTTGTGTTGTGTGTTTCTGGGCTATTTTTCTTCCTTCTTTTTTCGCCTTGTTTATTTCTTTTAGTAATTGGTTATATAGCCATCGGGATATTTCCAAGCTTTCCTCCAGTTTTTCTTCTACGAACTTGTTGGGGGTAGATTCTGAACTTGTAGCTCCTCATCAATTAGTATCGCTCTTCTTTTCTTTCGTTTTCTTCTGTTTTCCTTGTTTGTTTAATGATTTTTTTTCATGGTAATAACGTTTTCCAGCGTTTAAAGCCTCGTACTGGTATTATGCTAGTATAAAGAAGGGAAAGCGTGTATCGGCTTTCATCTCCTCCCTTTCGGAAGGGGATTTCCCGCAGAGAAAGTTAAAATGTTAAGAATTAAATAGTAATTTGTTACTAAGATAGTAAAAATTAGTAAAAAAGAAAGAAGAAGATAAATTAAGAAATTAATTATTCTTTAAGTGTAAGTGTTTAAACAACGCCTTGGTCAATCATGGCACGGGCTACTTTGAGGAAACCAGCAATGTTGGCTCCCATTAAGTAGTTCTTTGGATGACCATATTCTTCTGCAGCCTTTGCAGATTCTTGGAAGATATTCTTCATTATGTTTCTTAATTTTCTGTCAACTTCTTCAAATGACCAACTGGTAAATTGAGCGTTTTGGGACATTTCTAGACCAGAAACCGCTACACCGCCAGCATTAGCGGCTTTTGCAGGTCCATATAGAATGTCATTCTTTAAGTACAAGTCAATGGCTTCTAATGTTGAAGGCATGTTTGCACCTTCAGCAACAGCAATTACACCATTCTTAACTAACATTTCTGCGTCTTTTCCATTGATTTCATTTTGGGTGGCACTGGGTAATGCAATGTCTGCCTTGAATTTCCATGGTTTTTCGTCTGGATAGTATTCAACACCGTCGAACTTCTCAGCTAATTCTTTAATGCGTCCACGGCGAACATTCTTTAGTTCCATGACGAATTCCCACATTTCTTCGGTTAGACCATCTTTAATATAGACGGTTCCATTGGAGTCGGAGAGTGTGAGAACTTTTCCTCCGAGATCCATTACTTTGCGTGCGGCATATTGGGCTACGTTACCAGAACCAGAGATCAAGACAGTTTTTCCTTTTATGTCTTCACCATTTGCATGTAACATTTCTTCCAAGAAGTATACTAAACCAAAACCAGTGGCTTCGGGGCGTCCAAGAGATCCTCCCCAACCATATCCTTTACCAGTGAGAACTCCTTCCCAAGACTTTGTTATTTTCTTCCAAGTTCCAAACAAGAATCCTATTTCTCTGCCACCGACACCAATATCTCCCGCAGGAACATCAATGTTGGCGCCAATGTGGCGATATAATTCAGTCATGAATGACTGACAGAATCTCATTACTTCGGCATCAGATTTTCCTTTTGGATCGAAGTCAGAACCTCCTTTGCCACCACCCATAGGGATACCAGTTAAGGAGTTTTTGAAAATTTGTTCGAAACCAAGGAATTTAATGATACTGAGGTTTACTGAGGGATGGAAGCGTAGACCACCTTTGTAAGGACCAATAGCATTGTTGAATTGGACACGGAAACCACGGTTAACGTGGACACGTCCCTGGTCGTCTGTCCAAGGCACACGAAACATAATAACACGGTCGGGCTCAACGATTCTCTCAAGAATACCATGTTCTTCGAATTCAGGGTGTTCTTTGATTACGGGGTCTAAAGTGGTCAAAACTTCTCTGACAGCCTGCTGAAATTCAGGCTGATGGGGGTCGCGCTGAATAACGCGCTGAATTACGTTTTCAATATATTCACTTACCATAGTGATTGCCTCACGCAAGTTGTAGGCAACGGCTTTCGCCGCGCGAACTACTACGTATCTTGTAGTAGTTCACTTAAACCGAATGATCTTAATTATTTAAACTCATGGAATAATGCCTTGTCCTTTTTACAAAAAAAATATTTGTTAAAACGAAACTATCCACGAGTATTAACTAACCAATTATACGAAAAAAACAAGATTTTTTCGGAATTTCGTAAAATGTCCGTCTTAATTATTTCTATTTTCGTAATAATCACCAACCTACAATCTAACAATAATCCATAATTCATAATTTATATAGGTAAAATTTCAAAATTAAGTAAATAAATGATTTCAGATGATTCTAAGCAAATTAAAAATAAAGCCTTAATCTAAAAGATAATTAAAAAAAATAATAATTACGATATTCGTAAAAATATAAATAGGACAAAATTCAAAGTAAAACAATAATATGTAAAAATAAATAAGCAATTATGTTATCCATTTGTATGTAATATCTAATAATGAGTTATAAGAATCTTGCAGGAATTTTCACTGTTTAACTTTTTATTTTTTTACTTTGTTTTTGAGTTATTTTCCGTATGTTTTTTTATTTTTTATTTTCACGGCTTGTGGGAGTGTTTTGACAATGTTTATAAATGAGCTTGCAAACCCTAGATTGTACCCTAAACCGATTCTTAAAATGGGTTTAGAACACGCAAAACAACTAAAAAAATACCAGTAGCAAAAGCCGTAAACCTCGTAAGGGGACTGAAATCTTATTGCCTACGCATGTGTTGTTTACGGCTTGTGTATTGTAGCAAAAGCCGTAAACCTCGTAAGGGGACTGAAATTACCTAGCTGTTGTGGCCACAGAAGCATGCCCCATAAGCTGTGTAGCAAAAGCCGTAAACCTCGTAAGGGGATTGAAATGTGGTGGGTGTTTCAGAGGAAGGTGACGTTAAGTTCATTCCTCTAGTAGCAAAAGCCGAAAACCTCGTAAGGGGATTGAAATCAATGCTAGAATTTATCTTGTTTTTTCTTGTGCTTCAAACAATAGTAGCAAATGCCGAAAACCTCGTAAGGGGATTGAAATCTAGAAGGTAGGTTCTGGAACTAGAACACGATTTTCTCGATGCGTAGCAAACGCCTAAGCCCTCACAAGAGGATAAAATAATTTATAATAAAAGCTACTCTAAATTTGAGAAGTTGAGAATATACTTTGTTTATTTGTTACTTAAACATATAAAAAAATAAAATTAAAACTAAATATTCGTATCTAAATTATTATCAACCGTTGTTTTTTCATATTTATGGAGGTTAAGAACTTTTTGAACCATTTTTCCTTTAACCTTTTTTAATAATCTTTTTTTCGTAATTATCATTGACTTTAAATCCGTTGGAAAATTTGTTAAGATTTCATATCCATTTTTCTTTACTAAAACTGTATCTGAATGTCTAAAACCACCTATTTCAGGAATATATATTCCTGGTTCGATACTAATTACCATATTTTCTTTTAATATATCACTACTTCCCTCAGCGATCCAAGGTGCCTCATGATTACCTAATCCAATTCCATGTCCAGTTCTATGAAGTAAATATTTTTTCATACCCATATCTTTCAAGTAATCACTTACGATATTATCTATATTCGTAGCATATACATCCGCTCGGATTTCTGAAAGGGCTTTTTCTCTTGCTGTTATCATTATTTCGAAGAATTCTTTTTCCTCGTTTGTTGGGTCTTTTAAGAAAAATGTTCTTTCGCATTCGGCGGCGTATCCATTAATTCTATGAAAACTCATTCCTACTATTGGTCCATCTTTTAATTTATCGGAGATTTTAGGTATTCCATGAGGAAGTGCGCTAAAAGGAGCTGGCCAACAAGCAGTTAAAAACTCAGTATCAAGAGGAGTAAAATTACCTTTTTTTATTACTTCAATTTGCAAATCTTTTGATAATGAAAACATTTCTAGTACTGAAGCCCCGAAATAAGCATTGTCAAATATTAGTTTCATTCCTTTAACAGCATAATTCGAAGCAATTTTTATCATTTCAATTTCAGGAGGAGACTTAATTATTCTTAATTTTTCAACTAATGGCATACTAGTCATTCTGATATCTTTCAAAAATGAATTCTTAAGTAAAATATTCTTATGTTGAACTGGTAAGGACGGTTCTATTCCTATTTTCTTACAATTTCTAATGATCTCCGCTAGTTTATCATACCAGTTCAATCCTTCGGGGGCAGGAAATTCCCAGTATGAAATAGTCTTGCCAATTGCCGCTTTCATCATATGTTGCTCTTCTAGTTTTGGAACTAAAAAAATGGGTTCCTCACTAGGTCTTACAATTATAAAGAAAGGCCGTTCCAGAGGCTTGTAAGTTGCTCCGGTCAAATAATAGATATTTTCTTGAGAAGAAACAATAAAGCAATCAAGATCATTATCTGAAATTAATTTCTGGAGAGAGATTAATCGCTTGAGATATTCTCTATTAGTAATCATAATCAAAACCAATTAATGGAATCCAGGCTATTAATAAAAAAAATATTTGTAAAAAATATTATACCCTACTCTTTTTTCTATCTAAATCTTAGATACTGACAATAAAATTTCTTCATGAACAGTAATAAATTAATCACCTATAATTTTTAAGCGATAGTACTTTTTTATTATTAAGGAAATGTTTAGACCACATATATATACGCCTATTAATCCCGGAAAGCCCACCACAAAGTCTATTAAAGTAATCTTGTCCTTATTAGTTTATATTCCCGTGGGAGTAATTGTTAATTTATTATTATATATAGATATTTTCTTCGAGACCTTAGGATGGGAATTATCGTTATTCTTTTTATTAATAATCCCACTAGAATACGTTAT
>JAMOVR010000183.1 GCA_027061945.1 Candidatus Heimdallarchaeota archaeon | reverse complement strand
TTAATTTACCCTCTGTTTTAAGAACATCTTTGATTATTGCTTTCATGTTAGGTATTTCTATTTTAAAAGGAAATAACCCTAATATTTCATCTATAAAGGCAATTAAAGACGTAACTAGCCGATTTGTATTTTTCTCGAGTAGTTGTTGAGTGAAAAGTAAAATTGCGACTTTTGGGTAATTCATTAATAAAATAGTTGGGTCTTTTCTTCCTAACAAATAGATATAAGACAAGGTCTCTCTATAATTATCCTTTTTACTCTTGTTTTCTAATATATCAACATATCTTTCTAAGTCATCAATTGCTCTACTTAAAGTTGAATAGTCATTAAGTTGTATAGCGTTTTCTATTTCTTCTTTTATTCGGATTAATTCTCTTTCGGCAAGATACCAAAAAGCTCTGATAATTGGCACTTGATATTTTTCTAATTGGGGGGGATAATTCGAGAAAGGAAAAACACATTCTACTAAGTTCTTAAGGCTTGAATGACAATCCATAAATCTTTGATTAAGTAGTCTATTGTTAATAGATGGTAAGTTTTGAGAATTAAATAGATTTAATTCTATAATATGTTGGGAAAGAGTTTCTGGAATTTTACCCATGATTGTAATGATGTTTTTGATGATTTTGTTTATTTCGATTAACTTATGACTTATAAATAACTAAGAAAAACAAGAAACAACAAAATATTTTATGCCATTTTTTTGATAAAAATAAAATTTTATTAATTTGGTTATATTTTGATTATCTTCCAAAATTGCGTTTTCTTTGTTGATATGTCCTTATTGCTCTAAGTAGATCTATAAATCTGAACATAGGCCAAAATACTTCTGCGAAATAAAATTCAGAGTAAGCACTTTGCCACATTAAAAAGCCACTAAGTCTTTCTTCTCCACTCGTTCTTATTATTAAATCGGGATCTGGTAATCCTGCAGTGTATAAATGTTCTTCAATAATTTGTTCATTTATTTGCTCTGGTAATATTTCGCCGTTTTTAACTTTAGAAGCAATTTTTCTTACTGCATCTGTAATTTCTCTTCTTCCACCATATCCTAGTAATACATTTAATGTATATGTGTCATAATTTTTGGTGGCTTCTTCTGTTTTTTCAATTTCTTCTTTGACAAAATCTGGCAGTATTTCAATTGCACCTGAAACAATTACTTTGACTTTTCTTTCATGGGTTTTTTTGCTTTCTCTGATGGCCTTAAGTTTTTCTGCAGCCATTCTCATCAAAATCTCTACTTGGTCTGGAGGACGATTAAAATTCTCGGTTGAAAAGACCCATACCGAAACTACTTTAACTCCTAACTGCCAGCACCAATCTAGGACTTCTTCTAATTTTTTAGCCCCATGCTCATAAGCAGTTTCATAATTTAAACCTAAAGTATTAGCATATCTTCTATTTCCGTCTAAGATAATTCCTATATGTTGTGGCATTGGATATTTCTTCACTTGATTGAAAAGTTTTCTTTGATAAACATGATATACTGGGGCTAATAACAGTTGCATTGGATCACCGTGTGTATAATGTTTCTATTTTACTAGCAAAAAATATTTTGATTTAATATTTACGAATGTACGATTTTTCGGTTCAAAAATAGAAATTTTTCCATTTTTAGACGTTTAAAAAGCAGTTTGAAAAGTTAGCCCTTAAATAAAATTAATTCTAACGTTATCAGCGAGAAGTCCTCTTCATGCTAGAAAAGTAGGTCGGGAATAAAAACTGAAGCTCTTATAATGCTTGTATGACGTACATACATATTTTTGTTGAGGATTTTCTGAAACAGAAGTCTCCGTGAAGTTGTTTCATGCTGGGATCTCCAACACCTTGTTACAATCAGAGCGTTATCTCAATAGCCGTGAAGAACAACTGCATTTCTTTCACCAAGATAGGAAGTGATTTTGAAACAAGGATCCTCTATGAAGCAGGAATCCGTTAGCCTAGCAAAAGCAGGGGATAATTCACATAAATTAAAATAAATTAATTAAAAAAACTAATTAATACTATAAGATTCGTCTTTATTAACTGGAACTACAAAAATAAATGGTTCTGAGAAAATTATTCTAGCTTCCAAAAAAGTATCATACTTATAATTATATAGATCTTCTTTCATTACATTCTCTTGTATTCTTTTTCTTAATAATGAAATATGTGTTTTTGGTAGTACTACTTTTTCATGTCCAGGATACAATTTAATTTCACGATTGTACGTATTCGTATCGGTGATTTTTTGTAATTTTTCAAGTGTTTCTAAATATTCTGGAAGGTTTTCTTTTGGTGGTAAAAAAACAGCGCCTTCATGAACTGTATCTGCAGTAAACAAATGTCCTTTATTTGAAATCAATGACACCGAACCTTTAGTATGCCCAGGTGTATGAATTATTGTTATTTTTAGTTTTCCAAGATCAAATTCTTCATGGTCTTCCACAGGGTAAAATTCTTTTGCTGGTAATACTTTGTAGTTTGTTTTTTTGTAATATTCAGAAGCTTTTGTTTTTATTCCCCTTAAAAATGATATGTCCCTTTCCTTAGAGACTAATTTTAAATCAAATTTATGTACATAAATTAGTGAAAATTCTTTGTTTCCCGCAACATGATCAAAATGGTGGTGGGAATTAAATACCAATAATTCTTTATTCTTGATTATGGGAGAAATCAATTCTTTAATTGAATGAATTCCCATACTTGTATCTAAAAGCAATGCTTTTTTTTCTCCAACGAGAAGATAAAGGTTTGTGAATTTAGTATAAAAACGATGGTCTATGTCTCTCCAATCCTCTCTTATTACATAGACATTGTCATCTATTTTTCTAACTTTAAGTCTACTCATATGATGACTTACGCCTCATTTTTCCGTGTTTCTATTTTTTCTTTACTTCTATTTTTAAGGGTTTTACATTAATATTGTCTTTATTCTGAGGCATATATCCTGCTTTCCCAAGCATTTCATGTAATACTTTAGCCACTGAAATCATAAAGGCAAATACTAGTATCAATGTGAAAATTATGGAAATTAAACTCTGAACCCCAGGGACAAATTTAGATAAAAAGACTAACAAAAGCACAATTATGTAACCAAGTAAATAGAATACTGCAAAGTACAAAAACATTCTAAAAGCAGTTTTTGCAACTTCTTTCCATTCTTTTAGGTTTATAGTACTCAATTTAATCCCTACCTTTGCTTGTGCACTTGTCTAGGCTGCGCGGCGAGGCTTCGACCAACTACACCCTGAGGGGTGTTCATGGCTTCCCTCAGCCCAGCGCTCTAACAGCACGGACCGCTGGCCTTAGGGCTGCTGCCTTCCGGCCCTGACCCGGTTTGGCCTAAGCCACTTCTAACCTCTCTCTCCAGAGAGGCCTCGTGGCGCGGCCCGTTTGTTAGTGCCAGGCTTCATTGTTCCGCCATGCTCCTCCTACAGGGCTTGCTGGCCTCAAGCCTCGCTCACGCCCCGGCATATCGACCATTTCCGGCTTCCAGGGGAGGCCGAACCCCCCGGCGTGCGCAGTTGCCCCAAGCACACAAGCATGGGTTTCTATTTGTTTTCTTGTAAAAGTCCTTTTATAGATATTTGTTTTGTAACGAGATTTATATGAACTCCTGATAATGAATTTTTTTTGGGAAATTACTAGGGTTTTTTAATTTCTAAACCTTGAATATTATGAAATCTTCACGATTTCAAATGTTTGTAAATATGCTAGACTGATTTCTAACTGATCACAAATCCATAGGAACATTAATAATAATAACATTTCAAGGTGAAAAAATGAAAACTCAGTATGAATTAATTTCAATAGGTAGTGGTTCAAGCGGGAGAAAAGTGGCTGTTTCTTTAAAACAAGCTGGTTGGGACGTTGCACTTGTTGAAGGACGGGTTGAAGACCATTTTGGAGGCACTTGTATTAATACTGGTTGTATTCCAACTAAAGCACTTGCAGAGATTGCTCACAAAGGTGGAAG
Organism: Candidatus Heimdallarchaeota archaeon; assembly: GCA_027061945.1. Classification (GTDB taxonomy): domain Archaea; phylum Asgardarchaeota; class Heimdallarchaeia; order Heimdallarchaeales; family JAJRWK01; genus JAJRWK01. The sequence continues at coordinate 4,633 of JAMOVR010000183.1, read as the reverse complement.
TTTTGAGCAAGCAAAAGAGCATATGAAAAAAATTGTCGAAAGAATTAGAAGTGGGACTTTACGGAGAGTCGAGCAAAAAATAGGAGTACCAGTAATCCGAGGGTTTGCTAAGTTTATTGATCCTCACACGATTGTTGTTAATGGAACAGAATATGTAGCTAAGTATTTTGTAATAGCTACTGGTAGTGAACCCGCGATTCCGCCTATTAAAGGACTTCAAGGCGTAGATTACATGGTCAGCGAAGATATCTTTAAGCTCGAGAAAGTTCCTGAAAGACTATTAATTATCGGAGCCGGAAGAATTGGTCTTGAGTTAGGTCAAACATTTCATGACTTTGGTTCTGACGTTACAATCTTTGAAGGTATGAATCAGGTCCTCCCTGGTGAAGACAAAGAAATGGCAGAATCAATTAAAGAGCACTTAATTTCTGAAGGAATTAAAATATTTACTGGTAGATTTGTTGATGAAGTACGAAAAGTACAAAACGAAGATGGTTCTACGGAGTTTGAAGTAATTTTAAAAGATGGTCCTTATGCTGGTTCTTACCGTGGTGACTCGTTGCTCGTAGCTACAGGAAGAAAGCCTCGGATCAAGGATTTAGGACTAGAAAATGCTAAAGTAACTGTTGAGAGGGGTGCTATTAAAGTAAATAAATTCCTTCAAACAACACAACCTCATATTTTTGCGATAGGTGATGTAATTGGCAATCCAATGTTTACAAACTGGGCCGGTTATCAAGCAGAACATCTTATTAAAAACTTACTCAAATCAAAAGATAATCCTGAAAAATGGGAACCTTTGAAGATGCCTAGTATTCCAAGAATTACATTTACATATCCCGAACTTGCATCAGTTGGACTTACTGAGGAAGAAGCAAGGGAGAAATATGGAGATGATGTTGTTGTTTTCAAATTTTATAATAAATGGTTAGGAAAATCTATGATCGTTAATGATTGGACTGGTTTCCTGAAAGGCATCGGTGTAAAAGGATCTAATGAAATAATTGGTGCTCACTTATGGGGAGTTAGAACTGGAAGTATTATTCAGATGCTTGTACTAGCTAGGGATTATGGATTAGGATGGAAAGAGCTCTCGGAAATGGTTTATGGCCATCCAGTGCTTGCAGAAGGAATAGAATCATTATCAAAAAATATGATTCAAAAATTAGGTCTAAAAGATTATTAGTTTTAATATGTAATTTAACTTTCTCTGCGGGAAATCCCCTTTTGGAATGGAGGGGATGAAATCCGAAAACATCATATGTTTTTTTATATGTTTTTCTTGCAGGGCTGGGACGGCCCGTAGCGCCTGTGGAGAGAGTCTCCTCTATGAAGCAGGAAGCACCTCGCAAAAGAAAGGGGTAGTTCAATAGTTAACAATACCTCAACATCTTAACTGAAAATAGCTGTTATATATAAGAAAAAATGTAAATTATTTTTTTCTTCTTTATCTATGTGGAAAGACATTTTGCAGCAACAGCTTATTTAGTAAATAGCAATAAATTAATTTTTATTTGGCATAAAAAGTTAAATTCGTGGTTGCCACCTGGGGGACATGTTGAACCTAAGGAAGCACCTCATGAAGCAGTGATACGTGAGATTTATGAAGAAACGGGTATTACAGATATTATTTTTTTCGAAAATAAGCCATTAGTAAAATATGATTATCGTACAAAATCTCTACCAGAACCCTATCGGATCTTAGAAGAAACTATTTCTGAGGATCATTTTCACATTGATTTTATTTATTTTGCAGAAACAAAACAATTTCCATTAGAGACTGAGACAAAAGTCATTATGGTTACGAAAGAAGAACTAAAAATATTATCTCCTATATTTGAAAATGTCCGTATCTTAGGTTTGGAAGCTCTTGAAAAATATGAAAAAAGAAACGTAGATACGGCATAAATTGGTCATAATGTTATTTTTCGTAGCAAGAAACGATACCTTTCCCTAAATTATAAAAGGTTTTTAATTTAAGATTTGTACTCCCTTTTCTTATTAATGGAACTGTATTTTCCTCTCCTAGCAATACGGGTGCAGTAAAAACTCGGAATTTTAAAGATAAAGATGACGTTAAAAACATTGAAAAAACCATGGCCCCTCCTTCAATCATCAATGACTCATAACCTTCTTGTTCTAACATATTGACTATTCTTTCAGGAGTAATATCTTGTTTACCCACTGAAATTATTTGTATATAGTCAATATTCTTATTATTTTGTTCCTTTATTTTATTAAAAAGCCTTTTTTTACCAATTTCAGTGGTAAATATAATTGTTTTTGGTGGTGTTTGAAATATTTTTAGATGTAATGGGATCTCTCCACTTGCACTAATCACCGCACGGGCTGGTTGCTTTTTAGGTTCTCTTCCCAAATGTTTTTTTTTAACCAAAAGAGACGGGTTATCTACCCTAACTGTATTTGCACCTACAAGAATAATATCCGCTCTTTCTCTCATTAGATGTACTTGCTTCCAGTCTTCTGAATTGCTTAATTCCGTTTGTTTCCCTATATAGCCTAATTTACCATCTATGCTTTGGGCACAATTCAAAATGATTTTCACAAAATTAAAAAAGCAATTGTTATTAAAAGCCTCTTTCTTAAAAACTTGTAAATTTACTTTAAGAATTACTTTTTCATTAATAAGGAATCCCGATTCATTGGAAATGCTTTAAAATCATACTCGCAAGATCATCTTGGTGAACTGAAAGGATGGATCGCCAAATTCGTGCCTAAGCTATTGTTTCTGTTCTGTAGATCGATTAGGAGGCAGTCCATCCTAGAAAGTAGAACTTTTTGGAGGTTAACAAATGGGAACTAAAGGAGACCAGAATGTTTTCGATCCAGTACCACCAATAACAAAGCTTTCCGAATTAGAAGATAAGATTCTAGATTTTTGGATTAAAAACGATGTGTACAAAAAGGTGCAAAAGAGCCGTGAAGGAGCACCAATATTTGCATGGTTAGAAGGGCCACCTACTGCAAATGGACTTCCACATATGGGGCACACATTGACAAGAACATACAAAGATGCAATGCTTAGATACCAAACTATGAGAGGCAAACATGTTTTGCCTAGAAAAGCTGGATGGGACTGCCATGGGCTTCCAGTTGAAATAGAAGTCGAAAAACAATTAGGTTTCAAAAATAAACAAGATATCTTAAACTATGGGATTGATAAGTTCAATAGAAAATGCAAAGAGTCCGTCCTCAAATATGAAAAAGAATGGCGGGCCCTAACCGAAAGAATTGGTTTTTGGTTAGATATGGATCATCCTTATCTTACAATGAGTGATGAGTACATTGAGAGTGTATGGTGGTCTTTAAAAGAACTTTTCAATAGAGGTTTACTCTTCAAAGGACTTAAAGTAGCTCCTTATTGTCCCCGCTGTGGAACAACACTTTCTTCCCACGAATTAGCTCAAGGATATAAAGAGGTAAAAGACCCTGCAATAACTGTTAAGTTCAAGGCTTTAGATCTGGAAGAAGAAGGTCCTGTTTATTTCTTAGCTTGGACAACAACTCCATGGACACTTATTTCAAATATATTACTCACAGTCCATCCGGATTATGACTATGCATTAGTAGAAGTTGATGGCGAGAAATATGTTTTAGCCAAAGAACGAATTAATTACGTGTTTGGTAAAAAGAAAGTTAAAATACTAAAAACTTTCAAGGGCAGTGATTTAGAAGGCAAAAAATATGAGCCACTATTTGATTATTTAGTTAAAGAAGTCAAGAAAGGCTTCTTTGTAGCAGTAGACACTTATGTTACCCTCGACGAAGGAACTGGTATCGTTCATAGTGCTCCTGCATTTGGTGCTGAAGACTGGGAAACTGGTAAGAAATATGGAGTAACTGTTCTACAACCAGTTAAATTAGATGGCACCTTTGACGAAAGAATAACAGACTTTAAAGGAATGTTTGTTAAAGATGCTGACAAGCACATCATAGAGAAATTGAAAAAAGAGGGCAAATTGTTAAAGCAAGAGACTTATGTACACTCTTATCCTCATTGTTGGCGATGTAAATCCCCATTGTTATACTATGGCATCGATTCTTGGTTCATTAAAATGTCTGACTTACGAGAGAACCTCTTGAAAAACAATGAAGAAGTAACATGGGTTCCAGAGCATTTAAAACATGGACGGTTTGGTAAATGGCTAGAAAATATTGCTGATTGGAACTTATCACGAAATCGTTTTTGGGGAACGCCTCTCCCAGTTTGGACATGTGAAGAATGTGGATTTCAAGAAGCAATTGGAAGTGTAGAAGAACTAAAAGAGAAAGCAGGAGGTAAATTACCTGATGACTTTGAGTTACATAGACCATGGGTAGACAAAGTTACTTACAAATGTCCTAAATGCGGCAAGGGGACAATGAAACGCGAAGAGTTTGTAGTTGATGTTTGGTATGACAGTGGTTCTGCGACATTTGCTCAATATCATTATCCTTTTGAAGGAAAAGAATTATTTGAAAAAACGTTTCCTTATGATTTCATTACTGAAGCCATAGATCAAACCCGTGGATGGTTCTATACTTTACTTGCAGTAAGTACTGCGTTATTTGACAAACCAGCTTATAAATCAGTATTATGTTTAGCCCACATACTAAATGAAGACGGTTCCAA
>JAMOVR010000182.1 GCA_027061945.1 Candidatus Heimdallarchaeota archaeon | reverse complement strand
TAACTTAAGTGGTCTCCCCTTCTTAGACAGTAGGTATTGTTCGTTTTTTGGGGCTTGATACATTCCTTAAAGCAAATAGTTACACCAAGTGTCGAGAAGTCCAAAATCCTAGGCTAGCTGTACAAATGCTCATTACAGGAACACATCGTTTTTTTTAAGAGAAAGAATTTCAAGGAAAAAGAGTTCCATCTTGGAAAAATTTTTCCTATAAAGAGTTTTTAGTAATAAAAGAAGCGTATTATTGCCCCTCTTTTTGTGGTCTAAATAAAACAAAGAATGGCACAGGAGATGCAAATACCTTTATATCTGCATATGAATAAATATGTGTGTGGGTGAAAATAAATATAAAAAATTAATAAAACTAGGAGGATTGTTATGAAAAAAGGAAAAGGTATTTTAGGGATTTTAATGTTGGTACTGTTGTTGGGATGGGGAACGTCCAATGCGGCAGTCTACACATTTGGTGATGATGCTACTTATTGGCCTGGCTGGGGTTATGCTGGAGATGATGATAATACAAGAGATGTTATCGGTAGCCCTGATCTCACAGGTGGTGAAGTAATAATAAATGATCAAGGTCTTCTTGAGAAAATTACATTTAATTATGATACTGTAGGCAGTGAATATAGTGCTGGTGACCTCTTTATAGATGTTGATGCAGATCAGATATGGGATTACGTTGTTCATAATGAGTATGAATATGCTGATCCTGATACTCACTGGCATGGAATACTAAGTTCTACTCTATATGAAGTTAATATTGCCTTGAATTCTCAGGATGCTTATTATCTGTCGGATTATACATGGGGTGGTCCATCTTACAGGAATAGCCATCCAACCGTTTTGAAAGATTTGACTGGTGCTAGTTATATTGGAAATGTAAATGTAACAGATTTTAATAATAGTCAGGCTCCAGGTACTGTAATCTTTGATTTTACAAATATTACTAGTGGTACTAATTTTGATTGGAGTCAGGCAACAATTGGTTTTACTACTACGTGTGCTAATGATGTAATATATGAGACTGTTAACGGTGGTTCTCATACCCAGGTTCCGGAGCCAGCTACCGTTATGATCGTTGGACTTGGACTTTTGGGACTTGGAATTTGTTCTAGCAAAAGGATGAAAAAGAAAAATTAAAAATAGGTTTTCTAACGAGTGGTGGGTATTAGAGTAAGCGATTCTATCTAAAAGTTAACCTACATAATTTATAAAAAAAGCGGCTTAATAAGCCGCTTTTTTTGTTTGTGTTACAGATAGTGTTTAATAATAATATTTACTCTTATAATAAGTGTATTTTCTTGGAGTTACTTCAAAACCATTGAAAACAACCCCTAATATTTTTTCTTTACTTAGTTTATTCAATGCGTCTTCAACAGCAGTCTTATCAGAAACACCATACCGAACTACCAATATAACTACATCAACCTGTTTAGCCAAAACCAGAGTTTCTGCTGCAAGATTAACAGGAGGAGAGTCAATGATAATTAACCGATCGGCATACCTATTGGTGGCCTCTTCTAATAGTTGATGCATTTTTTCAGATGTTATAAGCTCCGCAGGATTTTTGACAAGAGAACCAGCTTGCAAAACAGTCATTTTATCCAGTATTCCTTTCATTAGGAAATGAGAAAGAGATTTACCAGATAATAGGTAATCAGTTAATCCTGCGGCTCGTTCTAGACCTAGCATCTTTTGTACGCTTGGTCTTCGTACATCACCATCAATTAAAAGTACGTATGGATCTACACTTTGTGCAATACTAACCGCCAGGTTACAAGCAACCATGGTTTTACCTTCATTTTCCAGCGCCGATGTTACTAAGACGGACTTAATTTTTTTACCGTCTCGGGGATACATTATGGCACTTCTCAAAACCTTAAAGTGTTCCGCTGGAAGTGACTGGGGGTTGCGATAAACTACTAAGCGAAAATCAACCGAGCGTTCAACGCGCTCCTCATATTTGTTTTTGGGATAAGCCTTTAAATTGAACTTGGTAGCTGGGTCAGAGTCAGTTGGCTGGCGAGTATGAGGCGATGGTTTATAAGAGGATTCACTATCAATGTCCTTTAATCGGGAGATTGTCTCTAAGTTGTTAATATTGGCTTTTTTTAATGCTTCATCTAATTTTCCCATAAAGAATCACCAAACTATATTGTATCTTAATAGATACTTTATTTTATCGACTAAAAA
>JAMOVR010000181.1 GCA_027061945.1 Candidatus Heimdallarchaeota archaeon | reverse complement strand
TAAGCCCAGGAAGCTGCCATGGAGGCTCGGAGGCTCTTGGCTTGGAGGCTTTTTAAATGCTTTTTTAGAATCGTGCTGAATTGCTTCGTTTTTTACAGGTTCAGAGCGTTCTTCTGCCAAATCTTTTTGAACTTCATAAATATATCGAATTATAATTAGTAATTTGATTATTTTTAATCGTTTTTCAATCAAATAATTTTTCATCTTCTTCTTTATTATATTAGTTAACTACTTATACTGAAATATATATCCTCTTCTGATTAATTTTATTCTATAAACAGAGCAAATTATTAATAGTGGATTTAATATAAATAGAAAAGCTTTTTGAATATAGTTATAATAGTAGCCAAATTCGTTCAAAACAATATCATTATTACAAATTTGACTTAATGAACTTCTTCCAAAAATAATAATGACTCCTAATATAAAAATAAATATTAAAACAATTAATTGAATTATGTCCTTTCTTTGTTGTTTAATACGATTTTTTTTAACTTTCTTTCCGATAATCTTTTGTTTGTTATAATCAAAAAAACAAATAATTGAAATAATAATAAATAAATCAACGAGATCATAATTAATAAAAAAACCTTTGCATTTTGATAAAACTCTCATTAAGATTCTAAAATGAATAAGATGAACAATTTCCAAAACAATAAGAGTATAAAATAGCACCGTTGTAATAAACATAAGATATTTATATCTTTTAAAAAATCTATCATTCTGCAAATTAAACCTCCTTCTATTATTTCTTGGGTAATCTTCGCCAATATCCTCTAACAAATTTTCCATTTTTTCTAAAATAATGATATATGTAAATTTTACCATCTTTCACTATTTTGGGATTCGGTAAATATGGTCCTTCTAACATATTAAAGAAATCATTTAATTTTTGTAGTATCAATCCGGTTCCTAGTGAAAATAAAGATTGTTCTAAATATTCTATACCAGTAGCTTTTTCTCTCCTTAATGTACTCTCAACAAATTTGCTAACAGGAGCCTCAACAAAGGCATTAACACTTAATTTTACAAGAGAATTAGCTGCCCATCTTGCAAGAACTGTACTCAAAAAAACTTCTCCAGCAAGAGAACCAGCAAAATTTCCTATTATTATTGCTATTGAATCTCTCATACCTGCTTTGCCTACCTCGCCTATCCCTACTCCAAGCACAGCACTTTCTATTGTTCCTTCTTCATATCCCATTTTTCTTAAATATCCTTCAGCTCCACTGAAATTTAGTCCTTCTCCTCCTTTATCTTTTGATTTTACCAAATGTCTAAAATACTCATCCGCTTTCAATCCTGTCATTTTCGCCAAGCTACCACTTCCGAGATAATAATTCGCCGAGTCTTCATGAGGTGTCCCTTGGTAGTCTTTTCTGTATTTTTCCCTCAATTCAATAAGATCCGAAGGTTTGGCTCCATGAATAAGCGCATTTTTAAATAGCTCTCCTAAATTATACCAATCAAAATGTTTACTAATGAATTCGGCAGTCTTTTCATACTCCCAAAAAAGCCCCCACGGATCCACAAACCCCCAGCCATTCATATTCATTGCTTGGTATAGGTTCATACTGTCTCGGTAGCCCATAGGGTCTGTCTGGAGGAAGCGGCCTATTTCAGGATCGTAGGTTCTTGCTCGGTAGTAATAGAGTTTTAGCTCAGGGTCATAGCGGCGGGATTGGAATAGGTAATCGTTGCCTATGGCTGATTCGGAAAGGATATTGCCCGTATTATCGGTTATTGTGGGTGAGCCGTAGATGTTGTATTTATACCGCTCTACTATGTTTCCGTCTTTATCGGTTATGGCGGTAACATTGCCAATTGAGTCCGTGTGGTAGTAGAAGCTATTTTCTATTTGGTTGTTGTTATATTTATCCATGCGGATAATCTCATCTATTAGGTTGCCGTAAACAAACTGCTTGATTGTTTGTCCGGTTGAGTTTTGTTCTTCGATTACCTGATCACCTGCGTAGTAATAGTTTATTGTATTTGAGCCTGTATCTTTCTTTATCCTTCTTCCGAAGGGGTCGTATTCAAAGGATATTGTTTTTGAGCCGTTTGTGGCGGTGATTATTTTGTTCTTGTAATCATAGGTGTATGTCCAGCTACCTTTCTGAGTTGTGTTGCCGTTTTTGTCGTAGTCAAAGGTTATATCATCGAACTTTTTGTATTGATTTAAGGTTGAATTAATCTCACTTATCAACTGTTTTGTTTGAC
>JAMOVR010000180.1 GCA_027061945.1 Candidatus Heimdallarchaeota archaeon | reverse complement strand
GACATCCATTTAGTTGATGCAATTTTTTCTCAATACGAGAAGATTTCTCAGATTTTTTTCCCAATTGGAGCATGCTCGGTTCTGTTAATTTTTTTACGTTTTATTAGGTGGTTAGGGGAAAGCGAGCTAAATGATTTAAAAAATTTTATAAATGAATCATTTCAATCTATAAGAAGCTCGTAATCTATTGCAATAGAAATAACAATTATAAAATAATTATAAAAGGACATCCATTTAGTTGATGATTTTTTTTCGCTAAACATCCCCTTCTGAAAGAAGGAGGGGTTAGGGGAAATTTCCAATTTCTTCCTTTTGGAAAGTAAAGCCTGCCATCTTATGGCAAGAGCAGAAAGGGTTTTCAAAAAAGACAACAAAATAATAAAATGGATGGCCTTTTGTTTGCCTTTTGTCATTTCTAACTTAATGCAGACTCAATTTCTTTTTGTATTGCTAATATGACAGTTATCAATCTAGATGTATCGGTTAAAAAATCAGCAAGTTTAATGCGTTGATTATTTTTATGCACTTCCCAATGATTGGGATTTTTATGTTTTCTTACATATGCTCCTGCTATTATATTTGCAAGCTGTTCTTGATATTGATGTCCGATATCAATCTTGCCTATCTTAGCTGGGGCCCAATTAGCTGGACTTGTATTAACAAATCCTTTTTTATTAATAGAACCAAAATTCATTTTCAAATTATCATCTGGCATCCATCTTAAGTTCAGTGAACTATTACCAAACACAGGAGAAATATCTAACTCTTTGATTTCTTCTATAAATTGTTTCAAGCTCTTTATAGAGAGTTGATCATATTTTGATAACTCTTCATAAAAATGTTCTTCTGAAAGGATCATTCTTTGGCTAGTCTTTGCAGCATCCTTATTTATAATCTCTTCGGTTTCCACCTTCAGGTCTAGGCCTTCAGCTTTAATTATTAATCTTTCTATAATGTATGTCCTAGCCAATATTCTAGGCTGAATGATATATTGCTCTACCCCTGGGACCTTGAAAAAGCCTAATTCTACTAATCCAAATGTAAAATTAATTCCTGCATGTTTTTGTAAAAAACCGGATATAGTTTCAACACCTTCTCTTATACCATCACCGACAATAAGGATTAAAAATCTTCCCCTTCTAAGATTTCTATTTACAGAGTCCACAAAAATTGCTTCATCTACTCCGGGGATTTCTCTGGAGATAACTTCATAAAGGAAATTACCACTTTTTCCTGTTGACCTCGTAATAGCACGCGAAAGATCTTCATATTGCCATTTAGAAAATTCTTTTGCATAATCTAAAGCTTGGCCAATTACCTCACGTCTCGCTTCTGGGTTTTTCCATAACTTACATTCTACTAAAGTTAGATATCCGCCTTCTGAAACAAACAAATTATCAAGATATCCAGCAGGTGTCTTCAATTCTTTACAAACTGGAAATAAAGGGAAGAAAGCTGGCTCCAGCTCTTCGATAGGTAACAGAGAAGGATTATTATGAATTAAATTTTGAACCCAAGCTTCGTCATATAATTTCTTGCTTTTATTTTCATACGATGAAGCCAAATTAATTTTTTCTAACTTTCGAATATTATTGTTCTCTGGTTTTCCATCCAAGATAAGTGGACAGGTATGCTGCTTTGACATAAAGATACCTCAAGGAATACTATTTTTTAAAGGTTTTTAGCATGGATAAATCAAGGATACACTAGCAATTGCTAATAGTTATCGTCTTAATAAGGGAGCATCTATGACAAAAACTCTTGGCATTCTGAACATGCTGGCAGTTCCTTTGTTATTTTTTCCTTGAACAAAGTTTGTATTTAATTAAATGATCGGAAAGTTATGATAACCACCTAAATTATTCCTATGCTTTGGCTTGTTCTACTCATTTTTAAAAAACTAAACAGGACAAATGCAATCCCTAAAGATCCCGGCACATGGGTGCTTATCCATGACAAAGAAGATTTATATTAAAGCCGAGTAGAATCAACAGCAACGGTTGCATTGCCAAGGCTAGATTCCCCTTTCCAAGTCTCTTTTTGATTAGGTTTTAGGGAATTGAGCCATGAGGTTAATGTTTTTGCTTGATCGCCTCTATGGGATTCCTGTAATGATCCATTGGGATGGGTGAGAAAACATTTTCCGCAAATAAGATTATCAAGATCAGGGTTGGAAAAATCAACTTTTATACTTTTTAAAGCATGAACCCCATTAGTTACATGATTTTTATGGGTTAAAAACCACGCTAGTGCTTCT
>JAMOVR010000179.1 GCA_027061945.1 Candidatus Heimdallarchaeota archaeon | reverse complement strand
AAATGTGGATAATAGTAAAAGTTTTGAGTAAAAAATCTGGTGTATACAAACAACTTCAACCAATAGGTAAATTTATTAAGAATAATATATTATCTATTATTTAATGGTAATATACAAAACGCCAAAACACCGATAATCATAAGGCGCAGGACATCTCGACCTTATCGCAACCTGGCCAAGGAATACTCGTTTACAATATTTGACAATCCAAAGAATTATGGACTTTCAGATCGGTTTTGGTATGTTCTCCTATTTGATAAGATCGCATAGCGACAAATATAAACTTCTCTTCGCTTCAAGGCGAGGAGATTCAACCATCCCTGACGTGGGGAACCTAAAGAATAACATTATTATCAAAAGATAAAAGTATATAAATACTTGGTGAGATTATATGATTTCAATGCAGTTAAAACAATATATTAAAAATATATTTGACACTAACTCTGCAATTAATTTCAATCAAACTTCAATCATGTTCATCTCACTTCACAAATGCGCAACTTCTTATTTTGCTTCCTATGTTTTAAAAAATGTATCAGGATATGAACATGTTGATTACCTCAATAATTTGTATAATAACGTAAATGTCCTTCCTGTTATCGACAGAAAAGGCATAATATATGGTCCAATTAGGATACAAGATTGTAATCATCCTCGATTCTCTTTTGTTGAATCACTTCTTATAGCAAATAATTTCAACAAAATAAAAAAAATATACTGGATTAGAGATCCAAGAGATATATTAGTTTCAATGTATTATTCTTTTGGATTTACTCATGGATTGAGCAAAAACGATGAATTCAGGGAATACCAATTAAAAGAGAGGGAAAGAATACGTCATCAATCATTAGATGAATATGTACTGAGTGAACAACATCTTATTAAGCAAAAATTTTCAAGAATGCATGAGTTAATGTCTTTTGACAAGAACTTTAAATTATTTAAATATGAGGATATGATAAATAACTTTGAAAAATTCTATTCTGATATAACTAAAGTTATGCCTATAAAAAATGATGCTAAATTTCAAATTTATAAAGACACAAGGCCAAACAAACATGAGGATATCACAAAACACAAAAGGAGTGGTGTTGTTGGAGGGTATAAAAACAAACTACAAAATAAAACTATTAAAATATTAAATGAGAAATTACAACCAATTTTAGATGAATTTGATTATGCATAATTTCTTGTAATATTTTATAACATGCGATAACATTTATCAATGTTGCTCTCCATTTAGCCTTACACGTCTTATTTATTCCCTGTATAATCACTTGTAAAATTTATTTTTCCAATCATTGACTATTTGCTGGAACTTCAGTCAAAAAAGGAAAAGGTGGCTTTCCAAAACTGTTACTTTTAACAGTATCCAGTGACAGGTGTGAGTAATTAATCCATTTCTCGCATCGCATTCAATGCTCAGTAAATTGTATTATCTCAATTTATCCTGTCATTGCCTACCCGTACTGTTGAGCTTTGAAAATTGAGTTATGAGAAGAGGGCCTGTGACCTGCTCTTGCAATTTGTTTCAACAAAAAATACAGAATGAATGGTTTACCAAGCTTTTTCTTGACACTTATGTGTACTGTGGTAGTGATGCATATAAGCTTATGGTAGAATGCATGGTAACAGGGTACAACCCCTGCGCCCCTTATGGATCTCAGCAAGAGGAGAATGGCATGGGAAAAAAACAGGATAAAGATAAGAAGAAGAAAAAAGAATGTAAAAAGAAAAGCTGCAAATCAAAGGATGTAAAGAAAAAAGCATGCAAAAAAAAGGGGAAAAAGAAGGACAAAAAAGATAAGAAGAAAAAAAGAAAAAGAAATAACCCCAGGTAAATGATGTAAAACTATTTATTTTACGTGAGCGGTCGTGATTTGTGCCGCTAGGTATAAATCCTCTCGAGTCATGAGTGATGAAAGATGAAAATCAATCATCACTCATTTTCATTTACCGCATGCAACACCAAATACATTCTGACAATAGTGCATCAGGGATCAGGCTCGATGGCCAAGAATACGCACATAACTTCCCTATCGGAAATTTTCTAGCCCTTTGCCCTGACAGTCGCTGAAGGGGTGAGCACTCGGGAACAGTTTGAGCTGCTTGCCAGTATCGATTGCCATATATTCCAGGGCTTTTTCTTCTCAAAGGGAGTGCCCGAAGATGAATTCATCGCCATGCTTCCTACTGAAGAAAACAAAATCTGCACACCAGACTCTCCAGGAATGGAAGCATCGGCACACTGTTAATCAGGT
>JAMOVR010000178.1 GCA_027061945.1 Candidatus Heimdallarchaeota archaeon | reverse complement strand
ACCGATATAGATAAAGGTGGGCTTTTTTCCGTACATCACGATATATCCTCATAGATTATAATTCACGTTTACCCTATTATTCCATCCTCTCTGCATCTTCATCATAATAAGCTTTTAAGCACAATACTGGTTTGTTCAGCGGTACGATCCCAATTAAATTTACTCGCATGCTCCTTCCCGCTGCTTATTAAGTCTTTTCGTAAAGAATCATCTTCAACTATCCTGAGAATCGCATCGCCAATAGCCGCAGGATCGTATGGATTTATCAACAACGCAGCATTCCCAACAACTTCAGGAATAGAAGCTAAATTTGAAGCAATTACAGGTACGCCCGCTGCCATTGCCTCAAGCGGAGGAAGCCCAAAACCTTCATAGACAGAGGGAAACACAAATATTGACGCGCCCGCATACAACAAAGGCAAATCTCGATCCTCTACGAATCCTAAAAGTGATACTCCCTGCGGAATTTTAGTAAAACCCGATTGACTAAATACTTTCCTTGATACACCAGCCACTACTAGTTTGAAATCTTTTATTTTAGAATATATATGTTCCCAGGCAACAAAGAGTGTACTTAAATTTTTGCGTGGACTTGGTGATCCTACAGTAAGCACATATTTTTCTGGCAATCCTACTCGCTGGCGATAAGCGTCTATAGCATGATGATCGATCTCAAAAAACTCTCCACTAATACCTAAAGGTATGACTTCTATTTTATCCTCACGCACTCCTGTATGCAGAAGTATTCTTTCTTTAGAAAAGTTTGAAACAGTTATTATTTTCCTTACTCGCTTAGCAAGCTTAGGTATTAAATACCTATACCATCCGGCGTAACTTCTTCTAAACCATTCAGGATGGTCTAAAGGAGATATATCATGAATCGTTACGACCTGATTGGAAACCGTAAGAGGTCCTGTATTAGCTGGGCTCCATAGCAAGCGATTGCGCGCTTTACTAGGCAAAATCAATTGCTCCCATAAATGACCGTATAATCCGCCTTCCAAAAAACGAGGCATTACAAGATCTACTTCCTGCTTCATACGACTAATCAGCTCTGTTAAATAACGGGGTATGCCTGCCATTGGCATACGCAGGATTCTTGCATTTGCTAGTATTTTACTCATTCATTTCACCTCTTATTTCATACTTATTTACCACTTGTCTATCGGAAAGCAATCTTTGATAAACAGACGACAAAGTGAGGAGCACCCATAACGGAGGAAAATTTAAGTTAGGCAACGAAACCGCCTGCGCCACAAGCAGAGCCACTAAAGTCCATACAATAAATTTAGCTTCTGCAAAATTACTTCTCAATATAGGACGTATAGTACTATATAAATATAAAGCAAATAACATTGTTCCTAAGATCCCTACATTTGTGAGCATTGACGCAAGAAGACTGGATGGTCGATTACTACCGAGGCCAACCCCAAGTCCATAAGTTTCTAATATCAGAATCATTGAGTACAAGTCGGCACTTATACGTCTTGAATAAGACAAGCTGTGCATTTTATTGATTGTGATTTCATAAATAGCCGGATACTTAGTAATTAATATTGGCAATAGCGAACTCAAGCCAATGAACGCCAACATTAGTACCGACAATCGAGCTATTTGAACGAATTTTACTTTTGAAAAAATTGAGATAGTTGTAATTGATAATGTTAACATAAGGACGGTGGCGAACCATACTACAATGCCCGTCGTTGAAAGGGTGTTAATAATAGCTAAGGTCGCCACCAGCGCTTCTATCAACCAAAACAGTTGACCCGCATGCACAAAGGCGGCAAGTGAACCTGAAAAAATTGAAGAATAGAAGGCAGCGGCTACAGATGGCTCCGCGAATGTTGCATTTATTCTATATATACCTCCCATCTTCTGCTCTGCCCCTATATAATATATAGGGTTACTATAAAGCAAGGCGTGCGGATATAAATATTTCCATGAATCTACCATGTACACCAATCTCTGATAGAAACTCAATGTAATTGATGTGAGCGCGGCCAGCTGAAACGATTTTAATAAATAAGAGAACTGGTTAAAACGATTTATTTCAACTACCGCGAATAAAATCACAAAAATATTTATTGTCAAGTAAATTGCTTGACCAATATTGCTGAAGGAAAATTTTAAATACTCCCTTTGCTGGGAAAGAGCTGCAAAGCCTACCCTTGGCGCGTAGACTTCTAGTCCTGAAAAAATATGGGGCAATATTAATGCGGTAATGATGGACCAAAACCAGAATAGTAACAAAAGTACTGTAGATGTCC
>JAMOVR010000177.1 GCA_027061945.1 Candidatus Heimdallarchaeota archaeon | reverse complement strand
AAATTGAAGATAATGCTTGTATATTAGACAGTAATACATCTTCTTCAATACTAAATTCTTCTTTCAATGGTTTTAGGTATTTTTCCCTTTTATCTGAATTAACTTCCATCCAAGACTTCAAAATTAGGCTCTTAATTTTATCAATTTTCATCAAGTAATTATCATATATTTCCCAGTACTCAGGAATATTGATTATCTCCATTTCTAAAAAGCCATTGATAATTTTGGTTATTTCATCTTCAATGTGTGAGATAACACTAGATTTCGTAGCTAAAAAGTCTTCCAAGTTGAAAATACCAAGTTTTTCAATATTCTTTCTTTGTGAAGCACTAATGCCAGGAACATTTGATATTGGTATGCCTAAAGCAAGTAATTCTTTCACTATGTTTTCATTGCAAATATGCCCTGCTAAGAGCTTTGCCGTACTCCGACCAGTTTTTACGTATTCTATCAATAACTCCTTTATTGTTTTGATATTGTTATCCCATAGTTGTGTTACTGCTTTCCTTTCTTTTTCACCTTTATTACTTAAATAGAGGATTGAAGAGTTGAGTAATGCAATGTTAGAGCTTATTTTAGACATATCTGCGGGAGCCAAGGATTCCAAAATGGATTTAGGAATAAAAACAGAATTGTAAATACCATATTTTGATAATAATAACTTAGCTTTATTGGATAAGTTTTCAAAATCTATTCTAAATGGTAGTTTTGAATATCGAGAATAAATTTCATCAACTTCGATTATTAGTTCGTTTTTTAAGAGATTCTGTTCTACATATGGAAGGATTATTAATTGCCATGTGGAATATATTTGTCTGTTTTCTAGTTCCTTAGCAATGGAGGAATCTTTTATAATGTAATTTAGAGGAATATTTAAGTTTTCACGGATTTTTTGTCCTTTTACTAAGGAGTTAATAACTTCTGTTACGAATTCTGCGGGAAATATTGGTTTAAGGAGCTCAATATTACGATTAACTAATGAGTTCCAAGTAGATTGAAGTGTTTTGTTTTGGGCATTATTTAGTTGACCCCAGTGGCTCATAAGTAGTCCGTCAATCAATGTTTTTATTCCTAAATGAAATAGTTCCTCGTATTCTTCCCACTGATCAAAATCAATGTTAAATGCAGGTAGGTAAGTAAATACTTGTAGTTTCAATTCCTTAGGTAACGTGATGAATGGCCCTTCTTTTTCCAAAGCATCTATCTTAAGAATTTCAGTTATTTCTTCTTCTTGTAATGGGGCAAATATCGATAACAGCGAAGAATCTATTTCCATTGCTAAAGAACTTATTTTATATTCAGCCATAGCTTTTCTTGAAACTTTTAACTCCGACGCTAATTCTTTAGTATCTTGGGAAATAAATTCACCAACCGTTTTAATTCCTTTCTTTCTTAAATCTGCTTTTATTTGGGGTGGAAGACTAGATAAAAGGCTAAGTGGGTAAGACAAGACCTCTCCATGAGGGCCATCGAACCGTTGAGCAATAAATTCCGTAATTAAGTCTTGTATTGAAGAGACACCGATTTTTGCTTGTATCTGATCCGGTAATTCCGTGCTTTTACGGTATGTATATTGCCCTTCAGCAAATTTTGAATATATTTCATCTCCTAAGAATTTCCTTAGTTGTTCTGCGTCAAGTATGAACAATTCACCCAAGCGAGAGATCTTATTTTCTCTTAATCTAGAAATAATGTTTTCGTCAAATAATGAGATAGAATAAGTTGAGATTTGTAAAATGGCTTCTATATCTTTAGTTACAGATGAAGATACTTTTGATTTCAGGCTAGGAACTATTCCATAGGGAATTACTTCTTGCAGAGAAGTGACACCAATCTTTTCTAAACGTGAGAAAAGACCCTTGTTAATGGGTAAAATTGCATTTAATGGAGTCTTCTTTTGTTCCACTTCGTTCTCGAGATCAAATAAGTTATAATTCTCACTTTTATTATCTACCATCTCTGGAAGAACGTCAATTAATAATAACCTCTTTTCATGATATAAACGTATTTTTTCGTTTATTGAAAATGGTAAAAGACCGATGGGTAAATTCAAAATTTTACCTTTTAATATAACAGAACGTAGTTTTGAGGGAACCAATTCCAACGGAAATGCCTCTGAAATGAATCGGTCATAAAAGTCTTGGACATTCTTGACCTGTAGTTGTGTTAATTGAAGTAAAGAATCTTGATCTTCAATTCCCAGCCATGATAGACTAACACCATTATTCTTTCTCTCATTTAATATATCTTGGATGTTCACTCTTTGAATCATTTCAGTAATTGGTTTTCCTTCTAATTGATAAGAAACAAGTACTCCGTAAGGAGAAGTAATTCCTTGAGTTCGTAGTTTATGTTTACCAACAGCATTATATGTGGGAATAAATTCTATTGAGCCAAGCAAAGCTTCTTTAACTTTTGAAACTTTTTCTTGTAGTTCTCCAGGTAATTCCGTTAATTCTAATTGGGAGTAACAAATAATTTGATCAAAATACTCAATACCATTGTTTTTCAAACTTTCAATAGTAGGTTCGTCAAAGTATGTAGTATATTCTATGGGTATGCCTCTTGTTTTTAGAGTTTCAATTCCTTTATCATAAGTGAACTGGGAGATTATGTGTTTGATCTCTTTTTGGGTTAGCCCGGAATAGCTTGACAATAATTTTATGTCATGAGACATAAATTCTTGAACTGTAGAAATACCTTTAGAAATAAGTCTGAACATTGTTCTTTGATCAAGTGGAAGGACGCTTAGGGGCAATTTTAGGCGTTTAAGGACTTCTCTAAGTCCACCATTTACTTTTAAGTACTGGCTAATAAGATATGTAGAATCAGTTTCTTCATATTTTTCAAGAACAATATCTGCAACTCTTGCATCAAGAAGATGTTCTTCTCCTGGTTGAACGTGACGTGACAAAGGAGTAATCCTGATAGGTGAACTGAAGAACCGTACTAAATCAAGTAAAGTAACGTTGCCTGGTAGAGACATATTTCCATTCAAATGATTCTTTACTAAGAAGTCTAGTATGCTTTGTTCTTTTTCATCTTCACTAAGACTGTTATCATCTTCAATTAATAGCGATTTCAAAGGTATCATCGCTAAAGCAACAACTCTTGAAAGATCTATTAGCTCACGGTATAGAGAGTTAATTATTTCTTCAGAACCTGCGGAATACTCTTCTTCATTTGTAAAGTAGAAAAGTAAGTCCCTTAAGAGAGTAATATTTTTGCTTTTTAGAAGCTCAAGGATTTCTTTGTTTTTAATTAGAAATTGTACTGGGATATCTAAGCTTTTATTTACCCATTTAATTTTTTCTAATAATTCTGGAGGACCGTAAAACGTTCCTTCACTAATCTGATAGTATAATTCTTGTAGCGTGTCAATTTTGTTATACTCAAATACACTGGAATGAGAAAGTGTTCTTTCTTCTTGAGAACTAAACACACCAATTTCTTTAATGGCGATACCTCTTTCATCTTCGGTTTTTTGTATACTCGCTTTATCAATTTGAGATAAAATTTTCTTTACTTCAGAAGGCTTGCGATTCAAGATCTTAGCGATTTTGGATGGAGTTTCCAATAAAAGATCAACAATTCTTTCGTAACCGCTTTCGTATAATAACTGAGTTTCATAATAAGACAAGGAAGGAGTGAAATAAACTGGTTTATCATATGTATCTTGAAGCTCTGCAAAGTTTATACCTGCCTTTGTGTTCTCAAATCTCTCTGCAGGCATTCCTGTTTTGAATTCTAAAACTTCGTTTGCTGTTAAGATAAAAGACAAAATATTCGGTATATTGATCTCTTGAAGAGCGTGAAGGACTTCTTCATCTATATCATCTTTAATTGCTTGAATAGGTAGTCTCAAGAGTTTTTTAATAGTTGATAGGCTTTCCCATGGTAGCTCCGGTTCATCCCATGTTTCTTCATAGGTAGAGAAGTACAAGTCTTCTAATGTTATAATACCTTTCTCTTCTAATGCTTTTAATTGACTTGGGCGAAGTAAATCTAACTCTGCAAGTTCAATACCGGTTTCTTCCAAGATGATACTTCTTTTTCTTTTAGAGACTTTTTCTAGTTCCCATCCTAAATATTCCGCAAGTTGCTCATTAGGAACTAAAAGAAAGTCTATAACATTGATAATTCCTTTCTTTGCTAAGAAGTCCATTTGTTTAGCAGTTAGACTTTCATAGAAAATTATTTCTTTTTTCTCAACTTCATTCTCAACAGATTCTTTATCCTCAGTATCTTTTTCATTTTTTGTATTAACATTATCCATACCAAAAGGAGAGCTCATGTCTTCTTTTTCTACTGGTTTTTGGGTCTCAACAACTTGTTTTTGTTCCCAGCTCATTAATACCAAAGGACTTCCTAATAGCTTGTTAAATCTTTTTACAGTATCCCACGAAACACCTACAACTTCAAAAGTATAAGGATGTGTCTTAAAGTACACTTGGTCAATATAATAGTAACCATGGTTCTTAAAGGCCGCTAATTCTTTTGAAGTAAAATGTTCTTCATCCTCAAATTTGAATTTTATAGTAGGTATCAGGCTTTTTCCATCCTCAATAAATAACGGTACTGGTTTACGATCTATTTTTGGATTTGTAAATACAGATTTGATCTTGCTTAGAGGCTCACTTAAAATATTAGCCATTTCTTCAGCAGAATGCATGAAAAATTGGCCTACACGAGTATAACTATGCTGTTTCAACTTTCTTAAGGCATTGGGAGAAAGGTCAGCTAATTCACTAATGCTTTTGTGGAGTAAGAAGTGAGCTTCATATATACGATAGGCCGTTTTTTCGTCTTTAAATTCTTCAGTAGCTTGTTTTAGCCTATCTAACGCTTCTTTCAATAAATTCTTATTACCACTTCCATATTTGGCAATCTGTTCAGGTGTTAATTGGAATAATTGATATGTAAATTGGATATTGTCTTTTTTCAGCTGAGAGAATAATTTTTTCTTTCCAAGCTTATTTTTGGGTAATAGTTTTTCAATAAATTCGTTGGCAGGTTCTATATATATTTTAGAAATTTTTTCTATTAATTTTTGTTTTCTTCCTTTATAAAGCCTTGAACCAAACAAATCCAAAAAATAGAATTCTTCTAATGAATCAATTTCATATCTCTTAGCAATACTTGCGACATCTTTATAGCCCAATTTTTCAAGTACCGAAACAGTACCTTTTAGTTCTAAGGCTTTATTCTTTAAGGACTCAATATCTGTTTTTTCAATTAATTCTTTTACTTGAGACTTGCTTTGGCCAGTAAGCATGGAAATGTCTTCAAGACTCCAGGTCAAAAACTTCCCAACACTTACAATACCTGCCTCATAAAGTACATCAGCATGAGGTATTAATTCCCTAGAAATGAGGGTTACAGGTAATTCTAATATCTGAGTAATGTTCTTAATAATTACTTTAGCATCAGGATCTTTTATACGATCAAGTTGTTTTTTAGGAGTATAAACAAGTTGTTCAAGAGTTACTAAGCCATGTTGCTTAAGTATTTCATAGTTCTCAGGGAACCATTTTCTAATAGAAGAACCAAGTCTTTCTTTTATTTCTAAGACTCTTTCTCTATCAAAATCATTTTTAGTAAGTTCTTTTATGGGAGCTAGAATGTAATCCATCTTTTTACGAATTCCTTTTGCTAAAAGATAACGTTCATATTCTCGAGGGAAGTCTTTTATTGCGGACACAGGAATTGTCAGATTATTTTCAAAATAATAATTAAGTAATTTATACTTTGACTCTTCCAATAAGAACTCGAAAAATTTCTTTAGCTTCTTATTATTTTTAATTTTCGTGGCGTTTAATTCTAAAAATTGTTCGACAGTATGAATTTTTGCAATTCTAAGAATTTTAATCGGTTCATATTTATCATAGACCTCTGGGATCTCCGTGGGAATATGATCTAAAGGCGTCTTATGATCTTGAACTACTCTCTTAACAAATCTTTCAAATAAATTTCTTTTTAGTTCACCAATTTCAAATAAAATGTCTCTATCGGTATTTAGGAAGTCTTCAATAGTCATTATTTTACGTCTTTTAAAAGCGGTTTTAGTATATCCATCAGTCCAATCGGGAGAAAGTTTTGTAATATTTTGCTTAAGAAATTCAGGATCTAGTTTTGCACGGAATTTAAAATATTCGATGACATGTTCTATAAGATAATCAGATATGTCTGTGGGTGATAATGGCTTATTTGGAATTCTTGTTTCTACTATAAAGTCGTAATGGGTTTTTATTCCTCTTTTAACAAAAACTTTTGGTTTTTTATCTAGCATTTCTTCAAAAGAAGGAATAAGTAATGAGAGATCTATTTCGTTTGATTTAATAGATTGTTCTACAATGTTAGAACCAGATTCTCCATTGAGATTATTCTCTTCTTTTTGCTCTAAAACAGCTTCCAGCTCCGCAACAATATTATCGTCTGGAACAATATTTTCTTGTATAGAATTTGCCAAAATTCTTAGTTCTTCTTTTTTCTGCTCGAATAATTTTTCTTCAAGATATAAGATCCTAGCTAATTGTGATACGGGGGATACTAAATAATCATGTCCTGTTTTTATCCATCTTCTCAACAAGGTCTCATGAAAAGACAAGTATTTGTTACCATCTTTCGTTTCTGCACCAATGAATCTCTTGTCAATTTCTTCTTTTAAGATCTTTTCCTTGATAAGGGGAGGAGCTCTACCATCTAAGTCTAACTCATAAATAGTCCTTCTTTTTATAAGATCGATTCTTTCCTCATCTTTTTTGAGAATATCAGACAAGATTTTATTGTGGGTAAGTAGAAATTCTTCTACAGTGTTAATATTATTCTCTAATAATTTTCTTTCATCCGCACTGCTTAACCACACATCTGCTTCTGGCAAAGATTTTCCTGGCGGATACTCCATTCTTATAACACGGGTCTCTCCACTTGCTAATGCCGCTGTTATTCTAGCTTTTTCATGTTCTAAATATTCCTCCCATCTTCCATCTTTTTTAAGGATCTCTACTAAATTCGAGATCGTCTCTGGAGCATATCTTTCAAACCTTGAAACTCGTTGCCGTTCTCTTTGACGAGTCCTAGTTCTGCGTAGATATGTCCTTAGTTTTCTTCCTAACTGCATCAACGCAAGACGTATTTCTTCCGCAATTTCGTCAACATGATCAATATACTCTTTACTGGTTTCAGGGAAGGGGATTTTAGTGGAAACTAAAGAAACAGCAATTGCTAAGGGGTCACTAGATTTTGTTAGCCCATATTCATTCCATTTGATCTCACTTACAACACTAGTAACAACATCTGAACCTGCTCCAAAAATCAATGGGATCCTATTAGCGAAACGGTACACGATTTTATTATCATGAGTTGTCATTCTTGTGGCAGAAGAAGATACTCCGCCACCATAACCTAACGCCGCCTCAATTATAAATGGGTGCCCAGAATAAGCTTTAGGTGGGCGAGTCACAGCTTCTACAAATGCGGGTTTTAGCTCTTTCTCTAACCCTTTGCGAAGTCTATGGGCTCCTAAAGGAGATAATGCATCTCCACTTGGTTCATCAAATTTGAATATCCTGTCCCTTTTTCTTTTCACTGTTTTTGCTT
>JAMOVR010000176.1 GCA_027061945.1 Candidatus Heimdallarchaeota archaeon | reverse complement strand
CTGTTTTTCCTTGTTTAATAGTTGTTTTCATGGGCAATAACGTTTTCTTAGTGTATAGGCATCGTAGTGTTGTTGTGGTGGCATGAAGGAGTGAAAGAGTGTGTCGGCTTTAATTTCATCCCCTCCCTCTAGAAAGGGGATTTCCCGCCGACAGAGTAAAAAAATAGAGATGATAGCCAGTAGTGTATATAGATTCTCCTACAAAATCTACTATCAACCCAAAATACGAAAAAACAAAAGTAAAGCAAAATCAGTGGAAAGTAGCGTTCTGGTATCCTTCTTATTTACTCTCCACTTCTAGACAGAACTGGACAAGTAACATCTACACAAATTAACTATCTTCGATATTAAACATATTTTACCATAAATTTATTTTAATTATTCGAATTTACGGACAAAATAATATTTTTTAGGTATTTTTCAAGTGTATAAAAAAGAAAAAGAAATAATAATTAATCAAAAGAGAATAAAATGGCCCTTTTTAGGATCCGTAGCCTAGCTTGGAAGGGCACCGGCCTCCGGAGCCGGCGGCAGGGGTTCAAATCCCCTCGGATCCGCCATTTATCTAATTATTTAATAATTAATAATTGGAGGATTGATTTTCAATTATTTCTATCAAATGGACATATAGTCAAATTCTAATAATTTTTTTAGACACAAAGCTTTAAGGAAGGATAAACAATGGCCGGCCTAAATGATCAAAATAGTGGCGAGGGACAAAAACCCATTATAATAGAAGATATTCTCACAAGAAGATGGAAATATGTTAAGACACAGATTTACAAGCTGGCCAGTGATTATTCTAAAAAAAAGATAATAAAAGAATTAGTAAAACAGCGAGAAGAATTTACATCCCAAGTTCGTCTTCCCCTAATAATGATGTTTTCTGGCTGTGATGTAGCGATA
Organism: Candidatus Heimdallarchaeota archaeon; assembly: GCA_027061945.1. Lineage (GTDB taxonomy): Archaea > Asgardarchaeota > Heimdallarchaeia > Heimdallarchaeales > JAJRWK01 > JAJRWK01. The sequence continues at coordinate 8,057 of JAMOVR010000176.1, read as the reverse complement.
CATACTCTACTTAGATGGGATGAATGGACACCTCAACCAAAACATGGCTTACCAATAAGTATTGCTGCACGAGATATTGCAACATTTGGAACAGAATTAGTCTTGATACACACCCTTCGACAAGCACTGAAAAATGGTTTATTCCGCGAAGAAAATGGTAAACTAATAACGACATCTCGAGGTGAAAAGCATTTCTCTAGATTGCATTCTTTCGACGTAAAAGTATCCGGGACTACTCTTGATGTAGCAAGAATGCAGTGGCGTAAGAAAAGAAGAAAACATGCCATGTATCGAAAAGGTTATCGTAGTTTTTGGGAGATTCCCCCTTCTGTAATTGAGTTACATACCAGAAATGCATTTCTAATGTTTCTTAGATCTCCTATCCCATTTTATCGTTCTATGGCCATGCTTTCTCCGGAAGAGATAGAGGCATTGGTAAAGTTCTCACAGAAACTTAGGGATATGGCTGAAGAAACGACTTCTCATTCAGGGTTATATGTTGTAAAGCTAAAAAAAGAATCTATAATTGCTAAAGCACTAATGACTCTGAGTAATGTAAATCTACAACGAATCGAACAACCGGCTCACTTAGTCGCTTTATATGAAGGCGAAGAAAATAACAAAAAAATATTTGTTATTGGTTTAGAAGCCTTTTCTTTGTTTACGACATTTTTAGAATCTTTTGACCTTGAAGCGTTAGAGGACAAAGCTCACTTAGCTGAAGAAGCCGTTAAAGACATAATTGAAATGTCAAATACTTGGGAAATAGTAAATATGCGTTATGAAGTTGTTGAAAACGAAGGCGAAGAAGATAAAGTAATAACTGAGATAGATATTATAGCGAAAAAAATTGACGAACCATCTACTTATATATTGATTGAAGTTAAAGATTACAGTTTTTGGGGTGGATGGATATATGGCGGTTCAGAAAGAAAAAGAACCTATTACAAAGAAGCAGCAAAAAAAATGGAACTAAGAAAGAAAATAATTGCTGAAGAATTTAATGCCAAAAAGGTATATTCATTATTTGTTAGTAGTGTACCAGAACCATTTGCGGAGATATCTGGTATCCCCGTGGTATTTATTGAAGATCTTTCAACAATACTCGCGGAATTAAGTGGTAACCCTGAAGATATCGAAAGCGAAAGACAAAGACCTACCAATTTTTTACTAAAATACTATGAGTCACTAATCTCATTCATAAACAAATCTGAAAGTATTGATACAGAAATACAAAGAAAAAAGAAAAAAAAGCATGAATTATTCAAAAAGAAAAAGAAATACGAACAGAAAGTTAATGAATTAAATACTAAAGCACAGACAATAAAAAGTGAACTTCGAGTTTTACTAGCCCGTAAAAAACTTCTGAAAAAAAAGAGGGCACAAACAACGGATCATGATAAGATAGTTAAGATACGAGCAGAAATCAAGCAGATAGATAAAGAACTTATTCATTATAATCACCAACTAGAAAACATAGAGAAAAAAATCGAAGAAGAAAATCAAGAAATTGAAAAAATAGAAGCGTCAATTTATAAACTTAGAAAAGAAATTGACCGCTTAGCCAGTAAAAAAGCAAAAATACTGGGTCCCCACAGAGTATGGCGTTAAATAGAGAACTGAATAATATCGTCTATTAAGTCAATATGGGAAACCATCATTCTTCTACAACAAACTCTAGTTAGCCCTAAATCATCTAAAATTTTATCTGGGTCTTCACCATCTTGGAGTCTCTTTACCCATTCCTCCCATTTATCACCAACTAGTTTCCCGCAAGTAAAACAACGAACCGGGATCATCATCTTACCATATCATCTCCTTTATCTATATTTCAGTAAAAAAACAGTGCTTTAAAACTCTATGCTTGTGCTACACCATGGATAAACAATAATCTTGACAAGCAAGAAAACAAAAAACTAATCATCTATCTTTATCTACTTGTGAAAGAAAATACTACAGAAATCTTGTTAAAAATAAACCAATTATTAAAAATAAAAAAACAAGAATCTTCTTATTTATCATTAAATGATGTAGATTTACTCTCTAAAACACCAGCTTCTATATCCCTAAAAGCCAAAACACTTCAAGGTCAAGATGTCTTTGTAAAATTTTATTTTTCCTATTTTGACGATAAGATTATTGGTCTAAAAAAATATGAACGTCATGTAATTGCTCTTAAATATTTAAATAATATTTGCCCTACTTGCGCGCCAAAACTAATTTTCCATCATGACTTCGTAGAAGAAAGAAATTCTTTTATAATTACTGAATTTGTAGTGCCAGAGAAAAGAATGTTTTCTCTTAAGGAGATACTACTTTATCTTTCAAAAATCAGGGAAAGAAACGAAACAAAAATAAAAGAAAAATTAGTGTTAAATAGTCCCACAACTTTAATAGTTTATGTTAAAACTTATTTTGAGTTTGGAAATAGTTATCTAGATACCTCGCTGGTTACTGAGCCAACATTAAGAATTATTGAACGTAGAATTAAATATCTAGATAATATTTTTCAATCATTACCTAATTACCTTAAAAAACTAAAAAACTATACTGTAAACATTTCTCATGGGGATCTGCATAAAGACAACATACTTCCATTACCGAATGGTGAACTGATGTTTATTGACTGGGATTTTGCGTGTATTTCTCCTTTAGAATATGAGATTGCAATGCTTAAAGAAAATGTCTTCCAAGAATTAACACTAGAAGAGATAAACAAAAAAACAAAACAAATTTTTAATGTAAATCTGGATTATGGGTTGATCCACTTTTATAGATTAGCTATTAATCTAATAAATGCATTATGGGCGTTTAATGTCCTTATACGTTTAAGTTCTTCTGAATCAAGTAAAGACAATCTTTTTTCTAACCCCAGTTTTCTAGAACAATACACTATGGATAGCCTAAAAAAATTTGATTTTATTTTATTTTCTGAATGACTTTGAAAATAAAAGCATGCTTGTTTGATGCTGATGGTGTATTATACCGTGGTGACACACCAGTAGATGACGGCCCCTCTACAATAAAAATCTTAAGAAACAAAGGAATTAAAGTTGGAGTAATTACGAATAATTCAACTCGTTCTAAAAAAGAGTTACTAGAAAAATTAAGAAAATATGGCTATGACTTCACTGAAGACGAAATTCTTTCATCAGCAATTGCTATTTCGGATTATATTTATGAAGAAAACCCTAATGCAAAAATATTTGTTATTGGGGAAGAAGGCCTTAAGGCAGAATTATCAGAAAAAGGTCTAAAAGTAGTTAGGGAAAACGAAAAAAACGTAGATTATGTTGTAATTGGTTTGGATAGGAAATGTACTTATGAGAAGATCCAAATTGGAATGCAATACATATTAAAAGGCGCGAAATTCTATGTTACGAACATGGATCGAACATTACCTGTTGAAGATGGGAGAATTCCGGGTTCTGGAACCATCGTAAATGCAATGATTACTTGCACACAAAAACAACCAGAGGTAATAATTGGGAAGCCTTCTACTTACATGTATAAAAAATTTCTAAAAAAACTAGATATTTCTCCTAAAGAAGCATTTTTTGTGGGTGACCGGGTAGAAACAGATATATTGGGTGCAGTAAAAGCAGGATTAACTCCCGTTCTTATACTAACAGGAGTAACGACATCTGAGAATGTTAGTGAAGAATTAAATAAAAACGGAATACCAAAAGAGAAAGTAATAATTATAACTCAGATGAAAGAGTTAGTAAACATAATTTTTTCTTCTCAAAAATAGAGTTATAGAAAAAAATACAAGATGTTATTATTAATTAAGAATAACACCTATTTTTGGAATTATTTATTTTAGTACGCTAATTACAAGAAGACTAATAACAGATCCTGCTAAGAGAAATATTAAAATATTATTGCTTGTTAGCTTCTTACTAATTTTTTTAATCAATTCTTGAGTTTTATTCAGCTTTTGATCGACTACATCGACCTTTTCTTCTATACGATCTAATTGTACTCCTTGTTCGGCTAATTGTTCAGTTATTACGTCTAAAGTTGTTTTTAATAGTTTTATTTGGGAATTCATATCCTCAATTGATTTATAAATCTCTAATTTCAATTCATCTAAGGCTTTTTCCAATTCTTCACTTAACTCTTGGTTTCCTCCTTCTTTTTCAACTAATCTTAAATATTCTTCTGCAAGCATATCCGTGTTTCCCATCTTAGCAAATGATTCAAACCTGTCTAATGTTTCCTCAAGATCCGTTAATTTTTCTTTATTTGTTTTAATTTTTGATTTTTGTTGTGTTTTTTGTTTTAGATCTTCAGACTGAAATGCTTTCGGAAGCTTTGTTTGTACTTTCTGCCAAAATGATAGTTCATTTTCTATTTTTTCATCTAATGAGTGGTCAATATCATCAAAAATCTCTTTTAAATCTTTCACTACACTTTTCAATTCAGAGACGGTCTCCACCAATAGATCACTTTCTTCGGGCTGTTTCTTTAGTGAAGCAAACTTACTAGTTAACTTTTTCATTAGACTCTTCTTTTTCTTTTTATCCTTTTCTTCTATTTTCTCTGAACTCATACTTATACCCTTATACTTTTAATAATATGATAATAATAATTGAATCTATAATACTTATTTCTATAATACTATTAATTTAATGTGCATATAGGGATTTCCTAAAAGAATAAAAAGAGAATTAGGGGGCCCAATTAGTTAACAATTCATGCCCAATCTTTGCATATTCTTCTTTTATTTTTACGAATTTCTCAAGCAATTCTTTTTGGTGTTCAGGGGGCATTATTTCATTTAATATTTTTTCGGCGTTGTCTAAGATGGCTGCTATTCCTGCACTAGCTAAGTGATAAGAACGGTCTTCTAGTCCCTTTTGATTGTTTCTTTTTGTAAGTAACAAGCGATTATAAAAATGAGGGTGTGCACTTAATATTGAAAAACCATTTCTTGGATCAAAGGAATGCTTGTCCTTACAAGTTCTCCATAGATGTTCTAATGCTGGTTTATTGGGATGAAAAACATTTCTAGAAACTATCCCTCTAGTCAATGCTTGTACCGAATATGGTGCTTCTATTATGTGGAAAGGCATCATGCACATTAATTCATTAACAGTGGCATCTATTTTTGCATTCACAATTGGTGGAGCATTTATTAGTCTTTCAAAATGTTCTTGTGGCATTAATATCATGTTGATTTCTCTTATATTTGTCAAGTATTTTCCAGGTTCGATACTAAATTCGGTATAAAAAATCCCGGGCCCCGCAATTATGGATAAGGGATCTCCATAGAAATCAACTACTTCTGCCGTTCCTGCTGTTAACATTACAATAGTATCTCTTCTGAGATCTAAAACTGGACGATTAAGATAAAAGCCGTTGAACCGCCTTTTTAATACCCGATTCCAAGAGGGAATAATTAAAAGAGAATCTAAATGACGTTCTTTTATCTCTTTTGTTCTCATCTCTTTAAGTTGTTTTTCGTAATCTGCGATCATCTCGTTTAATCTCTCGATAACTTCTTGCTTATTCGGGATTTTATTTGAACGGGGGAACCCTAGGTCACTGATGCGACTCATTAAATCTCTTAGTTTAACACCGTCCTTTAATTCTAAATCATAAAAAGTTCCTCCACCTTCGTAATATGCTTTCAACTGCCTTAAGATCTTAATTTCTTGTTGTATTTTTTTATATTCTTCAGAGTCTTCAACATCAAGCCGTGCCATTCTATTTGGTAATTAATAATCGAAGTATAATAACTTAATTTTGGAAAAGTTTTTCAAATAAAAGACGAGTTCCGTAATATTTAAATTCAAAACATTTTTTTTTATTTTTCGTCTTTGTTAATCCTTTTCCTTTTTAAACTATTGTTTTCTCTGAAACATATACTTAAACGGCTAAATGGGGTAATATGCATAGATAATGCGGTGCAGAGCGTGATACATTATGTTTTGTAATTGTAATGTCATGTATTATTTAATGAGAGGGGGAACTAAAGCTTTAGTTATCAGAAAAAAGCTTAAGTTATAACAAGCATTTTCTTTCACTACTAAAAATGGATTGTTGTAACACTTGATACGGTAATTTTTATAAAAATAAGTTGTTTTATTCAAACTCTCTTTTTTCCTTCAGAGAATCAATCAAATTGTTAATGATTTTTAAGGGGATCTTTGTTTTTTTAGATACAATTATTGGATCTTCATTCAATATAGAAAAAAGATCGGGATATTCTTTTAATAGCGCTTTTTTTCTTTTAGAACCAATGCCTTCAATATTGTCAATTAAGGAGTCATAAACGTGAATTTCTCTCAACTTTCGGTTATAACTAACAGCAAAACGATGTGCTTCGTCTCGAATCTCTCTTAATAACAATACCGCAGGGCGGTTTTTATTTTCTTTTAGTTCTTTTCCATCAGGAAATACTATTATTTCTTCTTTTTTTGCTAAGCCTATAAGAACATAGTTTTTCTTCTTTCTTTTAAATCCAGAAGTCATCTCTAAATAATTTATCGCTTCTTTTGCGGCTCTTACTTGCCCTAACCCACCATCAATAACTATAACGTCCGGCAAACTATGTTTTTCGTAATATCTTCTAATCGCTTCTCTCATAACATAATAATCATCTTGTTTTCCTTGTAGCTTACTTTTAAATCGTCGATACTTTTCTTTAATCGATTTACCATTTTCGAAAACTACACAAGAAGCAACATTTTGCTCTCCGTATAAAGTTGATACGTCAAAACAATGAATAACCTTAATACTATCAATATTAAGAAGTTGTTCTAAATCTTTTATTCTAATGTCTTTATCCTCTTTTTGTTTATTTTTTTCTGAAATTGAAACAAAGTATTTTGATAATGATAGTTTAGCTGTGTTTAACGCAAAATGGTATAATTCAAGTTCCTCAGCGGTACTTGGTTTTTTAACCTCAATTCCTTGCTCTAATAATTTTTTTTCTACTTTGACAGTCATCTCATTGTCTTCGCCAACTACAACAATATTTCCAGGGGGATTAGATAGCCGTTCTAATAGAAAAGCAAGGGGGTCCATATCATTGTTTTTTTCTTTCTTAAAATGAAGCTCAAAAGAGTCTATTATCCGCCCTTGTTCAACGAAAAAACCAGAGATAGAATAAATATTGTTTTTTTTGGTTTCTGCGATAATTGCAGCAGAAATATTTTTTGACAAAAAAATTCTTTGCTTTTGACTAATATTTTTCAAAGCATCAATATTATCCCTTATTTTAGCGGCTTTTTCGAATTCCAACTTCTCTGATAGATCCCACATTTCCCTTTCCATTTCAGAGATCAGATTATTAATTTCTCCAGAAAAAAATTGAATTAATTGTTTTACGAGTTTATCATACTCATTTTTAGGAACTTCGTATTGACAGGGGGCCAAACAAGTCCCTATTTGTCTTCGGATGCATGTTTTCGCCCATTTCTTATAATCTCCTGTTCTTATTTCATGGTTGCAATCGGCAATAGGAAAAAGTCTTAAAGCCAGTTTTAAACTTCGACGGACTTGTTTAACATTTGGAAATGGCCCTAAATATATTGATCCTGGCTGTTTTTCTTCCCTTATTATTTGAACACGGGGATACCTTTCATTCAACGTTATTTTCAGATAAGGATAAGATTTCTGATCCTTATATTGAACATTTAGTTTTGGTTTATATTTTTGGATAAGATTATATTCTAGCAATAAGGCTTCTGCCTCAGTATTTGTTTGAATAAGTCTTATTTTGTGACATAAAGTTTGTATTGCTTTTGACTTCACTGAACGATTAGTTTGCTGAAAGTGGCTCAAAAGTCTTTTCCTTAGAGCCTTAGATTTACCTACATATATGACTTCTCCTTGTTTATCATAAAAAATGTATACGCCGGGAGTATCTGGTGCCAGTTGAATTTCTTCAGGAGTAAGTTCCATATTTTTTGCACACTCTTATCAGTCTGTTTATTGTTGTCATATATGTGAACTACCCCTTGCTTTTGCTAGGGGCTTCCTGCTTTATTGAGAATACTTGCCCCAAGACCACTTCCTTGTAAGAAATGGTCTGGGGTATTTTTTTA
>JAMOVR010000175.1 GCA_027061945.1 Candidatus Heimdallarchaeota archaeon | reverse complement strand
CGCTTGATTTTACTCTTATTTTACCAGATTTCCCCATAAAAGTCACTGCTTCTTTTGACAATCTCTAGCATTAGGCATGCCATGTTTACGGGACAACCTCTTTTGGGTATTAATGCAACTAAATCTCCAGGCAAAAAACGGCATAAACCTTTATTACCACCGACATAAGTATAGCCTTTTTCCTTAACAATTTCCTTAAATATGGGAGCACATTCCAAAAGTCTATCTGGCTTATTTTCAAATATAAAATCCAATACCTCTCTATGATTTTCATATAATTTTTTCACTAATTCAATAACGTTACTTTCTTGCATAATTTTCTCTTCTATTATATCAATATAATCTGCTATGTAATTTTTGACGGTAACCGACATAAAACTACCATATATATCTAGTAATTTGATTAAATTAGAAAGAATTGCTCTATATGAAATACTTAAATAATTATTTGATTCATCAGTACAAACTGGTGCATCTCCATAAGGACTTAAATAAACGTAAACCTTTGAATTAATATTAGGGAAATATTTTTCAATAATATTTCTGTACCGTTGCAATTGCTTGGAGTGATCTGATGTAAGTATTTTATTTTCAATTACAACGATAAATGAAGGATGTTTAATTAGAATATCTATAAAGTTCCATTCTCTATAAATTTGACATTGATTCAAATCTAAGTTATCCAACTCTATTGGATTAATTGAGTTAATATTTTTTTATACAAATATTTCTCGTAAAAACCATTTTAAAAACAAGGTCGAAAAACCGTGCTTTTCGTGTGGAGATAATAACCATGCTAAAAAATTCGAATGTCTAATTTCATAATGAGTGATATTTAAGATTCGAAATATATTTGGTTTTTTTAATTCTAATGATAGCAACTCAAAATTATTATCTTGCAATAAATTAGTTATTTGCTCAATTGTTATAGTCATGATATTTATCAAAGTTAAGCTAACGCCTAGGATAACCTGCTGGTATGGAGCGCTAGCGGAATACCAGTCAGGTTCATCCTTTTGTTAGCCGTCCTTTCCGTGTAATCACCGCTCTTGTTACCATTCTGAACAGCTCTTCGGGGTTGTTCGTACTCCCTTGGGCTCCACGGTTAGCTGCTTCGAGCTTATGTTCCGGGAGATTTGAACCCGCATAGATGAAGAATGGTGTGTCGTTCCCTTCGGCCCGAATCGCCTCAAGCAGTCTATAACCTTCGCGAGGCCCTTCTTTACGCCCCATGTCCGAGATAATTGCCGCAAACTTATTGCTCTTTAGAAGTTCTAGCGCCTCGTCTGTTGAAAGAGCAAGCGAGAAAGACAATCCGAGAGCCTCAAAAGCCCTTCGTTCATAGACATTGTTCTCTGGTCTATCATCCACCCAAAGTATCTTGCTTTGCCAAGAATCATCAGATGTGCGCTCACCAGGTATCACACCCCCTACTGCATCTGCTATTTGCGAAAAGTCTGTTTCCTGAACGTTGACACCCGGGCGCTGAGTTGTCGCAATGGCAAGAGACGCAGCCGCGGTGAGCTGCATTTTGACGTAGTTTTCTTCATCCCGGTAGTCCGCCGGGCCATATAACTTTTCAGCATGTCGACTCACGAGCCACGCAAACACTCCAAGTACAAGAACCGGAAAGAGAACAAGAAACCAGATTAGTGGCGTTCTATCTGTTTGCTCAAGGGAACTCGCGAACGTGGTTACAAGAGCGGCAACAGCATAGACCAACACAATAAAGAGGGCGATTATTCCCAATGGATTTTTCGATAGGCTTTTAGCTGTTTCACTGAATTCTTTCATGTTTTCATTTCACTGCCTCAGCGCGGCTAACGACTGAGGTCAGCGGCGAGTGGTTAGCGAGTCCGCTGAACCGTTTTGTTAGGATTTTTAAATTTATAAATACTTCTTTTTAGTACTCGTTCTAATTCTAATTCCATCCATTTATATATTTCCGAAAGCTCTGTAAATTTCTTTTGAATTTCTAATTCTGTAAATCCTAGTTCACTTAATACTAAACCTAATTCTTTAGTTCCTTTCTTTAAATTACATGTTCTACATAGAAGAATTACATTATTCAGTGACAATACTCCGCCTCTATTAAAAGCATGTAAATGATCAACATGAAGAGTCTCTTTATATTTTTTTAAACTATCACAATGAGATATTCCACAAATAAAACATCTATCATGAAATGCAAGACGTACTATAAGATATTGGATTAAGTCAAATTCCTTATCTGATAAGCTTCTTTCTATATTACGTTTTGTATTACATTCATTACACCAAGAAAAATAAACTTTTTCTGGATCTTGTAACCTTGCAAAATGATCTAGACTTTTTACTTTTTTACATTTAGGACAATATTTCTCTTTTAAATAAATATTATATGCATCTACAGGACGAATACCATGCTTTACCTTCATATGATTTACAATAGCCGACCACTTAAATATCCTATTACAAATAGGACATGCTCTGTTAGCTCCTTTTGGCTTCATGCACTCAATACAATGTGTTCTATATCCATAATTATTACTTTTATCAGAAAGAAAATTTGTTATTGGTAAAGCTCGTTTACACTTACTACAGAATTTTTTAGCGTTAGGATATTTTTCAAAGTAAGAGATAGGAGTCATATTATGAACATATCGCAAATGATTCAACAAGTCTTTATTTGACTTAAGTTCTGTTCCACAAATTTCACATTTCATGTTTTTCATACTCCTAACGACTAAGCTCAGGTGCCGCTATGGAGCGCCAGCGGAATAGCGGTCACCTGCAGCGTTTTGTTGGGCGAAACGACAATTTTGATATAAGTTCATAAAGCCAATTTTTTTTGGATAAAGGTTTAACTGATGTATGTTTTTTGTTTAAGGATGGACAATATCTAGTAGGGGGCAGATAGATGGCTTCATGAGCTAGCATTGCTTTTGTTTTATCAACTTTAATCCCAATACTTATATCTTTGTAATGCCTCATTTTTAAAACCCTTTTTTATAGCTAAATCGACAAAACGATCATAAATATGTAATAAACTAAACATTAAATCTCCTGCGCTTGCTATCAAATTTTTTATTTCCTTATTTTCAAATCCTCCTTCAAAATTATCACAGCAAAGAAAGCCAATAATATAATACTCCCTTTTTAATTTTTCACCTGTTAGATTGGCCTGTATTGGTACAACCATTGTTGCATTATATAAATTTCTCCAATCTGGATTTGCATTAAAGTATTCCCTATGGTCACGCAAGTTATCGCAAGCAAAAAAAGTTTCTTTACAGGATTTATCTGATATCAACTTAAAGGCATAATTTTCCGTAATTTTAAATATAAATTGACTTCCATCTTGGCTAAAGTCAGAACGCTGTCTATAATAGTAATTATAAGGATCTCTGAATAATGTCTTTACTTTATCATCTTTTACTAATTTTATACAAATAGAACAATCATCTTCTGTAATAACATCTAAATATTCTTTTAAATTAACTAAAAAAGCCAACATGAATCTTTCAAATTTATTACTTATTTCTTTACATTCTTCTTCGGTAATTTGTGTCTTTTCTCTTCTTAACTCAATAACAGCATCTCTCAAAATTAAATAAATATATCTATAGGAATGACATATATTATGTAAACTTTGTGAAATGTATTTATATATTCTAATATAATAATTAACCAATTCGGTTAACTGTTCATTTTTCATAGGCAGTTCGCCTAATTGTTGTTGCATTTTTTCCACATGACGGTGGTAGGTAAGAGCTTGAAGTAGAATAATAATAATTAACGAAACAACAGAACCACCTAAAATTTTATAGATCGTTAATAATGATTGATATATTTGCGCAAGTTCATCGGGTGGTTTAATGTTAATTTTATTGAAAGTAAATGTCAAAGTTGCCACCGTTAGTATTAGTCCTAACAGGCTACAAATCCCAAAAAATAAATTTAATCCTTTATCCCAACTTCGTTGCATGATTTTTATGCCCAACGACCAAGCTCAGTGGCCGACGGCCCGCAAGCGAAGCGCAGCGGGTTCGGCGGTCCACTGCAGCGCCTTGTTAGGTACTCTTTAAGTCATAATTACAGTATTTATTTAAAAATATTTCTTTATTTGTCGGATCCAGATCTCGATACTTATATATTGTGAAGTTATTATTCTTCATTGAAGGCCAAGAATCGATAAATCTTATTTCTATTTTGTTGTTATTTAGAGAGATGATTTTCTTAACTATATGAAAGATAAGCCATGAATGATCTGCATTGTTATAACTAATTTTACTTTTTGATATCTTTGCTCTATAATTAGCAATGATGCATATATATTTTTTCGTGTTACAATCAATAAACTGTTTAAGAACTTCTGTTAGTAATTTTTTTAAAAAAATATCTGTATATGGAGTGTTGCATTTAGGATTAATATCTTTACCATTAAGCCAACCTTCAAGACTAGTCTTATCACGTTCTAATGTCTTATTCTCTTTAGGATATAAAAATAAATCAAAATGAAGGCATTTCTTTATACAAATTTGCTCATCGCATCTAAAAAAATAACCCAGTTTACCCAGCTTTTTCCAAGTTAACCGCAAAATATTTTTGCTCCACATTTTATCCCCATTAATTTCCCCAGTATAATGATGAGGATTCATGGCCAACCAGGATATCATTGCTTCATCCATCAAGTGATTCAAAAGTTTGATTGTTTGCATATAATTCGCGCAATCACACTCCTTCTGAAGAATTACATCTGCAACTAATTCACCGTAAATTTTTTCTATAGCGCCTTTATATAGGGCGGGTTCATGTGTAATTAATAAACAATCTGCCTCTTTTAAATCACATTTTCTATAAACAGGATAAACAGGTACTGAATTTAATAAGTCAATTAATTCTAGGTTATTGTAAAAAGTACGAATACAAGATGATAAATAATTAGAAAAATTTATATAATCTTTTTTGTTAAATAAATAAAGACGGCGATAATCGTATGGATTATAATCAAAAAAACGATAAATTTTTTTTCTATGTTCTTGCCAGTATATTTCTTCTCTATTATCGATGTTTTTATCTTTCATCACTATGCCTAACGACCAGGGTCACTTGCCGACATGGAGCAAGCCCGAAGGGCGCAGCGGAATGGCGGTCAAGTGCACCCGCTTGTTAGAACTCTTAACCTTATCTTCCTTTAATGCCATCTCCTTGCCTCGCCCTACCTGAATAAAACCTCTCTGGAATTTTAAATTCCTTGCTACTGTGGTTGTGACAACTGATAATAGGAAATGTCTCTATCCTTTTTGTTCATGCTGCCCATTGCAAGACAGTAACCTTTTTGTTTTTGAAAACTGAGGACTACGACCTTGCTCCTCCCCAATATTTTTCCTTGCCCTTAAAATACCTCTGGATAATCAAACCCCACCTCTCATCTATAGCTCAATGACCTGAATTTCATCACTTCTCTGAAAATACTATATGTCTCCATTTGTAAAGGCAATTCAATAAAACTAATCTTGGCTAGTAGTGAGGACGCCTCCCATACAAGTTATCTCCTGCCGAATATAATACGTCCAAATTTCCGATTTTATATATTTCCTTGGCATGGCCTTTCATAAGGTAAATAGCTTGATTTTAAGCTAATAATCCAAAGTAGCCTCAGTTTTAATCATCTGTTGCATAAATCTCAACAAATTGAGCTCACTATCTTTTGAGCTGTCAGCTCTCAACACATTTTTCAAGATTTGAAATCGGCACTATCCATTCCCGCTATCGCCCATGTTTTTATTATGTTCTAACGCTAGGGGTCACCTGCCGCCATGAAGCGCCAGCGAAATGGCGGTCAGGTGCACCCCTTTGTTATGCAATAACTTATTCTAGTCTTACATCATCAATATATACTCGTTGCTGATCGCCCCAACCATCTAAACGTTGATCAAAATATATTCTAATTTTTTGTCCTCGATATGCGGATATATCAACAGTTTCTTCACGCCATCCACCTGTAGTCCAATATGGACCGTAATTATAACCAGGTTTTCCTCCCCTACTTACTATTGTAATTAAAGTATTACCATTCGTATCTTTAATATATGCATCAAACCAATCCCAAGCTGCGGTATCATAGGTTTCCATCCACCAATTAAATTTTAAGTAAGTAACATTATTGGGAACGACAAAATCCTGATAAAACCATTCATATCCGTACGGCTCTGCCGTAGGATCATGTCCATGATAACTGGTGTCCCACCTACCTAATGCAGCAGAAAAGGAACCATTATGTTTTCTGCTAGCTGCGATAATCCTATAATTGTAGTCGCCTCCATGTACCCATCCAGTCCAATCGCCTGTCTCAAAATCGCCGTTTATAATACCTCCTTCAAAGAAGATAAAGTTTTCCCATGCTGGAGAAGCGACACGCATTAAAAAAGTCGCAGGAGGATTATTATTGCTCGTCTTATTATTGATGTTATCATATGCTTCTTTTGCGGTAACAGGATCAACCGTAGGATTAGATGGAAGCATTGGATCTATTAGTTCCCTAAATTTCGCTGTATTGAAATAACGAAATACAGACTCGCTCCAACCAAACCCAATTTTTGCACCTTTTTCTTTTAGCACATTCCACATACTATCATCCTTCATGCTTTTGCATGCTCCTAAATATACAAAAGTATTTTTCATGGCAGATGAATGTTTTTTGATATATGATGGGAAAAAATAAAATCTATCGTCGCCCGTTATGCCTATTCGATTAGCCTTTAAATCAAAATGATACCAAATCTTTTTCCAATATGTTGCTCGAGTACCAGTCTTCAATACTACTTCTTTCTTATGACTTTTTGGATTAACAATATATCCACCATGTGTATGAATAATAATGGTTCCATACTGTCCCCAATCCTTTACTAAAGATAACGAAGCGCTAGAGTCTTTTGTTATTACTGGATTAATCGGATCAAATTTAATATATGCCGCGTTGCCAAATACATTTTTAGCATGATCAGCAATTTGATTTTGTGGAGAAGAATCACTATATCCAGGCGCAAATATTAACAACTTGTCACTACCTGGAGATTTATAGTTTTCCGGAAGATTAAGAGGCACACTATCGCCGATTCCATCTACTGGATTCTCAGGATCATATAATGATATCCAACCACTAAGATGTCCTTTATAGATTATCGACAAATCTCCACCATCTATATCAACAGATATGATATTAGGATTACTTAAGGCCTTTTCATAAATTTTTTGACGGGCCTCTTGAAGGCTCATATTTCCCAAGTAACTTAAAAAGCTATCTTTGAGCTCCTGTAAATCTTTACGCATATTTTCGACGAGATCTTCTGGCAATGGTTCATATATTTGAATTTTTAATTGAGGACTTAAATATCTATTTCGATCTCTTCTATATGCAGCGGTAACTCTAACATAAAAGGTTGATTCAACAGGTTTATCCAAAGTAAATTGACAAGTAAATATAGTATCAGCTTCTACTTTATCACCATGAGTCCCATCATCATACATTTGACATAAAAAAGATATCGGACGCCCGTTTTCATCAACTTGGTATGCTCGCACCGATGAGATATATAAATTTTCTGAGCCTATTTCAGCTGTGACAGTTACTGTGGTAGGTTCATTGACAAATGCTTCATCAGGGGTCACTTTTGCATTAAACACCCCTTTATCGGCAAATGCTGAACCAACAAAGATAACAATCAGGAATATTGCGAGAAAAAATCTTCTAAAATTTGTTGCTTTCATCATCCACCTCCATCGAATATAGGTATGAATTATGATTCCTTCGAGCTTAATTTCTTACGCCCAAAGCTTAAACCTGCTACCCCAACCAAGCCGCTACCGAATAGAAACATAGTGCCTGGTTCTGGGACGGGAGCATACTGATTAAGTTCATAATTTAGGTCATCCATTATAAAGGATCCATCCCATTCTCCAGCGATTTGTAACTTGCTGACCCCGCTAAAATTTAAGGATATTAACTCTGAGGTTCCTAGATTATCAAAATTTGGATTTATATATGTACCAATAATATCTCCTGCATCATTCCATGCGGTAAAAGTTAATTGAGAAGCATATGTAAAATGAGCAAAAATGTTTTCTGCCGGATTATCAAATGTTAAAAGTATAGGGGCCCAATCATCCCCGACAGCAACAATGCCACTACTGGGAGGATAGTCAAATTCATTAAGTGAAAAACCTGCTGTTAACGAAATTGCATTTTCAAAATGAATCCCAAGAGATGCATAAAAATCATCAACTGAAGTCAAATCAGGAAGATCCTCAAAATCTAACATTATGGCCTGTGCAGGCACATAAATGGTAAAAACAAATAAAAATATTATTACTATAAATATTGAACTAAATTTTTTCATTTTTAGCCTCCTAACTCTTTTCTTATATTCTCTAGGCAAAAAACTGAAATCAGAAAAATTAAATACCCATGACTACCACCTCCTTTTTAGCATAACGACAAGGGTCACTTGCCGACATGACGCAAGCCCGTAGGGCGCAGCGGAATGGCGGTCAAGTGCACCTGCTTGTTAGCTTCTGAAAATTCTTTCCAGTGATTTTGATATTTCCTTAATTTTAGGTTCTGCCCTGTTAAATAATTTCAATACATTCTCCTTAAGCTTTTTATCATCAAGAAATTGCTCTGATGTTACATCAATTTTAGCTTTATGGCGCCACTGCACTAGCCATTGAGAACCTCTTGGTGAAATAGTACCATTTATTTGAGCTAGTGCTTTTTTAATTTTTTCTCTATCTTGTTCGTCGCCCGGCGAAATGACTGCTTTGATTTGTGTATTTTTGGGCCAGTAATCAATTTCAAAGGAAAAAATTAGTTTATTAGGCCAGCCGGTTCCACTTTTGAGGCTGTCCTGTAAATGTAGTTTAAGTAAAGGGAAGATGCTTCTAAAATTATTGACTCATGCTCATCTTGATGTTTTTAGAACCATAATAATTCAATTTTAAGCTAAACTCCCCTTTATATCCTGC
>JAMOVR010000174.1 GCA_027061945.1 Candidatus Heimdallarchaeota archaeon | reverse complement strand
TGTGGCTGATGTGGATATGTCCCATGAAGCAGCAGTGGGCAAAATAGCCAGAGAAGAAATAGAATATCTCATGGCTAGAGGCCTTGATGAAGAAGAAGCTACATCTACCATTGTAAGAGGCTTTCTAAATGTAAAAATAGAAGGCCTGCCCGAAGAGCTTGAAAAAGAACTAGAACAAGCAATACAGGAATGCCAGAAAGGAATATAATCAAAGATCATGTCCAATACTCCTCAAAAAGAGCAAAAACATCCTCACCATTTTCAACAAAATCATGAAAGTTATTTCTGTAATTCAGATGAAATAGATTTAGTTGATCTTGTGGCAGTATTGTGGCGGAGACGTTCTCTTATATTGTTATGCACTTTAATATGTTTAGCTTTAGGTGGATTATATTTATTTTTAGCAACACCTCAATATAAAATTACTGCACAAATACGGCCGGGAATAACTGGATATGGTAAAAATGGAGAGCCAAAATATGGCCTAAAGCCTCAAGATATAAAGATATGGTTTGATAAGGGAGCCTATACGGTTTCTTTCTTAAAGAAAGAATTTAGTAAAAAAGCCCAACTCCCTAAAATAAAGGCGTTTATTTCAAAAAATAGTAATGTTATTACTGTTAATTTTTTTTCACCTCATCCTAAAGAAGGTGAAAATATATTGCAGGTAGCTATAGATGGACTCATCAATAGTGGTTCAAAAGGTTTGAAGCGCAGTCTTACCGTTAGTAAGTCCGAGATAGAAAAACAAATAGCCCGAAAAGAAGCACAAATTAAATTATTACATCTTGAGCAAAAACGCCTTACCGAAGATATAAAAAAGGAAAAGAGGAAAATTAGAGTCGTTAAAGCGGATATAAAAGTTACTACCCAGAAACAAGAGCAGATTAAGCAGTTAATCGATAGTATAAAAGGACAGATTGGAACAATTAATAAAAATACCCAGGAATTGATTAAGCTTCGTAATAGTTTGTTAAATGTGAAAGGCGAACAGTTGTCATTGTTAATGTATTCTAATATTATTCAGCAAAATATAAATTATGTTACAGTGTTGTGGCAACGTTTGACTGATTTGAAAAATCAGATGGAATCTTTAGGCCTTTCCAAGGTGTCGAAAGAGGTAAAAATAAAAAATCTTGAACAAACAATAAAAAATATTGAACTTAAAAGAGACAAAGAGATTCCTCTCGATATAGCTAATTATCAAAAAGCAATAGAAACCCTTACCACAAGGCTAAATAGCTTATCTCCCGTAGAAATGGTTCAGTATCCGTTTTCTTCAGTTATGCCGGTGAAGCCCGCTAAGAAAAAAATTTTAGCATTAACTTTAGTTTTAGGTTTTGTACTTTCGATTGTTTTTGCCTTTTTTTATGAATTTTGGATACAGAATAGGGATAAAATAGCCAGGATTTGAATAATATAAAACAGATTAGGGGTTGGTTAGTTTTGACCCCTGCTGTTTCAAACTGAGCAGATACAATTCTGATGTTATATTTTGAGCCTTTTAGTTGTTGGGTTTTGGCGGGTGATTTTTTCTATTATAGCCCCCTCCTCTAAAGATTTTGAGTAAATATGGTTGGTGGCATGGTTTTTGAATTAAAATTAAGGCATGAATAAACAGTTGCATCTTTATAAGAACAAAGTAGTTTTACTAGCATTGCTGCTATTGTTATTATTAAATGTTATCTATCAACAAGGTAATGCTATGGCATGGTCTGTTTATGGTAATGATGTTGGCAAGAAGATTCTGCAGCGTATAAATCAGGTGCGTATAAATCCTTGGAGTGAAGCGGAGAGGCTTGGGTTAGATATAGATGCACTAAAACAAACTATGAGTGCAGATGCTATTGCGATGTGGGATGAAGGATTGCCTATGGTGGCGTGGAGTGAAGAATTGGCAATGGCTGCCAGAAAACATGTGGAGGATATGTTAACTCGCTTATATTATAGTCATATTTCTCCAGAAGGTATTGGGGTAGAGGAGCGAGTAAGAAATGAAAATTATAAGCCCATTTTTATAGGAGAGAGCCTGATTGCGGTCGCTTTTGAAGATGTTATATCAGAAGATGAGGCTGCTGACTTGTTATTGGATAGCCTTTTTGTGGATGCCTTTTCTGGGGGTAAGGAAGGGGAGCCCTTGTTGTCTCCTTATTTTCTGGATGCGGGTTTAGCCATGACTGGTGGTCAGCTTAAGATTGCTGAAAAGACAGTTAATGTTTTTTTGTTGCTTATTGATATGGCAAGAACTATGGAAAGAAGTCATTCAGATTCAGCGCTTGTCTTTGGCCATATATATATTGATGTTA
>JAMOVR010000173.1 GCA_027061945.1 Candidatus Heimdallarchaeota archaeon | reverse complement strand
ACTAAGGAAGGAAGTAAAAAGACGACACCATCAAAAAATATATGAAAGAAATTCTTTTCATTTCATTAAAATTACTTTTAGTAGAAATAGAGTTTTTTAATAATCAAGTTATGGACAGAAAGCAATATATAATACCATCCTACTTATTGAGACTGGGATTGCAATAAATTTTTGTTTCTCAAATCCTTCTACAGGCTTTACACTCCTATGATTTCCACTTAACGCCTCTAAATATTTTATGTCGTGCTATATTCTCTTTATGGTTTTCCACTATCTGAAACATAGAGTGTAAAACATCGTCAGTGAGAAAATGTGGTTCAAGACCAAGTTCCTTTAGTCCAGAGAAAACTGGATTGTAATAGTGTTCTTCTTGTTCCACCCTTGGATTCTCAACACTTTTTATCGCTACCTTATGCCCTCGTTCATTTCCAACCTTTGCGACTTTCCCAGCAAGCTCATTTACTGTAAAAGTCTCTGTTATCTGGTTAAAAATTCGAAGCTCTCCAGAATCAGCTGGATTAAGCATTGAGAGCTCTACACAGGCAATGGTATCTCGTATGTTTAAATATCCCCTTGTCTGCCCGCCCTTACCGTAAACTGTGAGAGGGTAACCTGCTACCGCCTGAACAATGAATCTGTTTACTACTGTTCCAAAAAGTTCATCATAGTTAAAGAAGGTGGATAAGCGCTCATCAAGTTCTGTTTCATCTGTGGAAAGGCCGTAAACTGGCCCTTGCATAAGATCTGTCACTCTAAGGCCCCAGATGCGCACATAAAACCATAAAAGGTCCGTATCTTGAATTTTAGTTGTATGATAAAGTGAGCTTGCCTGACGTGGAAAAAGAAATTTATCTTTTCTGCCTTTATGCTCTATCTCAAGCCAACCCTCTTCTATGTCAATATTAGGAGTACCATATTCTCCCATGGTGCCAAGTTTTATGATATGACAATCAGGGACATTTTCTTTTACTGCCCATATGATATTTAGAGTACTTATTAGATTATTTAAAAGTGTCAAATGTGCAGCATTATGATCAAGCATAGAATAAGGAGCCGAAGGCTGCTCTGCATAATGAATTACTGTCTGAGGTTTAAATTCATTGAAGACCTTTGTTAAAAAATTGTAATCACAGCAGTCTCCCAACCTAACATTAATCTCTTTTCCAGTTAGCTCCTTCCAGATCCTTACTCGGCTTAAGAGATTGGGAATTGAAAAAAGGGGTTCTACATCCAAATCACGACACAAATTTCTTCTTAGATAATTATCAACAATAAATACTTCATGCCCTTTGTTTGAAAAAGACATTGCTGTAGGCCAACCTAAATATCCATCTCCACCTAAAATTAAAACCCTCATTTACTCTTCCATAAAGTCGCTATTTTTTCATATTAGTTATTTTAATACTTCAGAAAAAGGGGGTTATTTCTCTCCTGGCCAATATCTTTGATCTGGATGTCTTCCTAGATCTTCATCCATTTCCAGCAAATTATTTTTTAATAGAAAATCCTTTAATTCTTCAGGGGAAAGAGGGCTCTCATTTGCCGAAATGTATGGATTTTCCACTTTTTTCTTCATGATTTCTGGATAATCATAGGAAATATTTTTATAAATTCCTCTAAAAGCAGGTAAAACAGAGAAATATTTGGGAAGCTCTAAAGCCCTTCTTGTTTCCTCCATACTCATGAGTTCTTCATAAAGTTTTTCACCTGGCTTTGCTCCTATTGTTACAATTTTTATATCATTCGGGTCATATCCACAATGAGGAGCTAATGTCTGTATCATAACTTTGGCCAAATCCTTTATCCGTATCACAGGCATCTTGGTAATAAACACCTCTCCTCCCTTTGCAAGTTCTGCCGAATCAATGACTAAACGGACAGCCTCTTGTATGCTCATAATAAACCGAGTCATTCCCGCATCCGTTAATGTCACAGGCCCTCCTTTTTTTATCTGTTCCCTGAAGATTGGAATTACAGAACCACGGGAGCCTAAGACATTACCAAAGCGGGTAGAGGCAAATATTGGCCCCTGCCCCTGGAGATTACTGTTGGCTGCAGTCATTAGGCGCTCACCCATGAGCTTAGATGTGCCCATAACGCTTGTTGGATTTACAGCCTTATCAGTACTTGTGAATATGACTTTTTGTACATTGTTTTCACAGGCAGCATAAATTATATTTTGGACCCCATTGATATTTGTTTGAACCGCTTCAAAAGGGGAGCGTTCACAAAGGATTACATGCTTGTAAGCAGCAGCATGAAAGACTATATCAATATTCTTCATTTTGCGACATAATTTATCCCTGT
>JAMOVR010000172.1 GCA_027061945.1 Candidatus Heimdallarchaeota archaeon | reverse complement strand
GAGACAATAGTTAAAGTTACAGACAGAATACTAAAAGGTACTGTATTTATGACATTTCACTCTAAAGAAGCAGCTATTAATTTACTAACTAATGACGTTCTTGATCCATATAGCAAGATCCCTGAATTTAAAGTTGCCGCAGTAAGAATTGATCCTTTGTAAGAAATAAAACGTTCTACAAACTTTCTTTTTTTCAATAACAATTTTAACTTGATTAGCGTGAATCTCTTTTTTCTGGAAAAATGTAGCAAGGATGAAAGACAATAATATTTTAATGGTTATATAATTATTATGGATTGATTAGGAGTAATCATAGATCTACTCCAAACCAGATTATTCCTTATAAAGAAGCAATTTTAAGGTAAATTTTCCGTGAAGCAAGAAGTCTAGCAAAAGCAAGGGGTAGTTTACTTAACTTTATTTTGTTTAATTTAGAACAGATTTTAGAGAGATGTTTATTATTCACTTGTTGAGTGATTATTATGAATGTCGAATATTTTAGAAAACAGATGAATATTATAAAAGAATGGACTTATTTTAATCATGCTTCCGTTGGACCTTTGCCTAAAGAGACCTTTTTAGCTCAATTAGAGGCGTTAAATAACAAAATGTTTCATGGGAGTATGAAAGAGGACTTCAGTACTTTAGATCAAGACTATGAAGAGTTCCAGAAAATCGGTGCTAAGATTATTGGTACTAAAAACTGGAATAATATTTTCTTCCCCTCTTCAACTCATCAAGGAATTATTTCAATTTTAGAGGGCCTTCCCTTAGAGAAAAAAGGAAATATTGTTATAACTGATATGGAGTTTACCCAGAACTCTTATCCATATCAAGTCTTAGCAAAAAGAACCGACAGAGAACTAAAAGTCGTAGAAAATGAAAAAGGACAATTACCAATTGAGAAATATGAAGAAAAAATAGATGAGAATACCAGGTTAGTAGCTGTTTCTCATGTACAATTTTCTAATGGTTATATGACAGACTTAAAAAAGCTTTCAGAACTTATCCACGAGCAAGGTGGGTTCTTAATTGTCGACGCGATTCAGAGCTTGGGGACTATGGAATTTAAAGCCGACAACTGGGGTGTCGACGGAGTCGTTGCTGGGGGATATAAATGGTTGTTGGGTCCTTTTATGACAGGAATTGCTTTTGTAAGTGAAGAGTGGATCGATAAATTGAACCCTATTGTCGCAGCCTGGCTTAGTGATAAGGAATACTTAAACATGTCCCATCATTCATATGAACCATTGAAAGGTGGTCGAAGACTCCAACCACATATAAACATTATGACCTTTACTTTGAGACCTTCTTTAGAGTTATTAGTGGATGTAGGGCTTAATCAGATTAGAAAACAAACCTTAAAAATCGGAAACGAAATAATTAAGAGATCTGAAGAAATGGGATTTGAGATTGGTTCTCCCTTGAGTGATAAAGAAAGAGGAGCGATTGTAAAAGTAATGATACCAGACGCTGTTAAAATAGTTGAAGAACTTAAAAAATTGAAGATAGCTGTTTCTCACAGGGAAAAAGGAGTCAGATTTTCTCCTCATGGCTATAATACCTTAGAGGAAGTTGAAACTATTTTTTCCACTATTGAAACGTTGACAAAATAATTTGTTATATAAGTTCTAAAAAGTGATTCTCTTGTTTTCTTTGTTTATATAAAATGACTCCAACCTTTGTCGGGGATTTCTTGTTTTTTACCGTTTTCATTCTCAAAATAGACTTTGGGTGGCCCCTTGTTCCGTGTTAATTTACCAATTACTATGAAAGGCTCGGGTAAGTCTTTTTCTTCTTTTTTAGGAATAGTAAATATTGGAATAAATTCTTCCCCACCAAACATTGTAAACATAAAATGATATTGTTTAGGAACTGCATTTTTTAGTTCGTCTGCTAATGGAAGAGTATGGATTGCTATTGCAGAATTATTTTGTTTTGCTAAAATATTTAGAGACTTTGCAAGACCGTCGCTAGAATCTATTGAACTTGTTATTTTTACCAGATTTTTTACATTCATGAATTCTTTAAACCATGGTGTAGGAGAATACACTTCTTTAACACTTTTTTTTAGTAATTCGCTTGACAAATCAATGTCAATTTGGCTTAGTAAAAAATTAAGACCTATTGAGGCATATCCAAACCAAGGGATTGTTACTATTAGATTAGTTTTTTTAGCCCCCCTTCTAGGAATTATAGACTGTTCTGGTGAAAAACCAAATGCAAAACCATCCAGAACCAAATCCTTTGATTCATTTAGGTCTCCACCTAAAAAAGCAACATCAAATTTTTTGCAGAAACTAACGGCACCTTCTACTATCTCATATAATTTAATAAAAGAATCATTTTTGGGTATGGACGCAGATAACAAAAAACCGATAGGCTGTACTCCTTTAACGAAAATATCGCTTAGAGTCATATGAGCAACTTTTTCCCCATAATGAATAGGCATCATTCCTAAAGGAGCATCGGTACTTTCAACAAAACCATCGGTATTTACAACGATCGATGAATTACTCAAGGAGTTTACAAGCTCCTCAATGATCATTGCACTGGAATCATCGTCTGGTAACAGATTCTTTTTGGATATGAATTCTCGGAGACGTCGTAATATTTTATTTTCACCAATATCTGCTAACCTCATACCACTCTTTCCTTTTCCTTTTCAGAATCTGTTCGGGCAATATGCGAGTACAGATTCTTTCCTTAATTGATCTTGTCTTTAAAGAGTACTTAATTGCAGAGTGATTTCTACAAGTTTTAATGTAATAACTGTTCCAGTTGGGACATCCGGAAAAACAATGTTTTCTAGTTCATGACCATCATAAGTTTGCTGGAGTGTTAATGGCCCATTTGTTGTTCCTAACCCCTGGCGGAAAGTGGTTCTTGATGATACGGTCATATTTAAAGTCAATTGGGGTAAGTCATTTGGAAATCCAACTGTTTTTCCAGTATCGTCATCCAAAGTTACTAATGTTAGTACATAAATTATTAAGTCTGCGAAGCCTGCACGAGAACTAATTGTTGTAGCAAATACTCTAGGCATTACAACATATTGAATAGTCCCATCTTTTAATTGTTGTATGAAAAACACGGTATTTTCTCCCTCAGAATTAGTTGACTGTGCATTAATTAATGAGGTAAGTCCAAAACCACTGCCCCCACGGAATAAATATGGTGGTAATGCTTTTTGTGCTTGATTGGTGAATAGTGTTGCATTTAGTAATCCCCAATTATAAGTTAATGTTGGTGTGTTTGTTGTTCCTGTAATCTGGATTTTTAATGTATGATCCATGTCTAAGTTATATCTTAAGTGATATGGATTGTTAATGGGAACTGTTATTGAATATCCCGTGTCAGCATATAGAAACGCATCAATTTGTTCTGCAATTGAATAAAAAACAGCTTCTTGAGTTTTTTCCGATGTTCCTTTTTGTAATGTCCTTAATATCGGAGCAACTTGGACAGTCATATAGGTTACTCCAATAGTCATTAAAAGGAATATTACCATTGTTGAAAGAATATTATGAGTAGCTTTACGGTTTTTAGACAATAAAAGGAACATCAATAACTGCTTTGTCTATTCACAAATAAACCTTTTTTGGTTGAAAAGTCATAAATTTATAATTTGTTAATAAATAAAATCAAATTAAAAAATATTTTTTGGAAATGAGAAAGGAAGAGAAAAGAAGGTTTATTATTTTTATTTTATCCAAAGAGGTTGCCGAGTCCTACATCCTCTTCAGATATTTCTTCTTCTTTCTCTTCTTCTTTTGTTTCTTCTGCAGCAGCAGCTGTTGCTCCTCCTCCTGCTGGTGCACCAGCAGCAGCGACAGGAGCGGCCATGACTGCTTGAGATAGTGCTTCATCAATGTCGATGTCAGCGAGTGCTGCTACGACTTGTTTTACGCGGGAAGCATCAACCTCAATGCCTGCAGCTTCTAATATTTTTGTGATTCCTTCTTCAGTTATTTCTTTTCCACTTTTGTGGAGTATTAAGGCAGCATATATGTATTGCATCTTGTTTCAACCTCTTTCATACTTGTTTTTGGATATTTGGGTATTTGACTTGTTTGAGAGATTAGCCAAAGAGACCTCCAAGACCAACATCTTCTTCGGAGATTTCTTCTTCTTTCTCTTCTTCTGTTTCTTCTTCCTTGGTCTCTGTAGTTGTACTGGTTGTGGCTACTGCAGCAGTCGCTGCTAGTTGAGCATAGTCTTCAGGCAAGGCATCGGGTTTTTTGGAGAGGATGTAAGCGATCAAGCCTCTTGCTTTGCCTTCTGCACGTCCAAGGACGAAGGAAGCAGTATCTGGTGATAGATAACCTGCTTCTGCTGCCAAGGACAATGCTTCGCGTTGGGCTTTCGCAATGATGAATGGCATTGCTTCGGACACATATATTGGAGCATTTACAGCTAGATTCATTGCTTGTTGATGTGCAGCAATCATTAATTGTTGGATTTCTTCAAAATCTACTACTAGTGTAGCGCCATCAATTACGTCTCCATTGTCCCATGCCGCTTCAACAATAATACCTACCTGAAAAGGCATTATTTCTAAACGGCTGAGAACTGCTGCGAGTGTCCTGCTTACTTTTTCTCCTTTTTTGAGTACAACCGTATCTTTTGTAATAGCAATAGTTCCCTGCTCGATACGAGTGGGTAGACCTACTGCATTTAACTCACCAATTACAGGGCCGGGTGGGATACCTGTGTTTCTTTTAGTCACTAATACGTCATTTGGAGCGATCATCCCTGCCTTTGCAGGTGCAGGTAATTTCTTTTTATCCAAGAAAGTCGCGATCTTAAATGGATTAGTGTTTGTTAACAAAAAGGCTGCTGGGCCTTTTATGTATTCTTTTAGAGCCTCTAGCCCCGGCTTTTTGTCTTTCACACGATCAATGGCCAACTTCATTAACGTATTTTTGGCCATTACTATCTGAGCTTCTCCCCGAAGGTCCTTTCTTATTTGATGCATTGCGCTAGAGACAATACCTTCGATTTTAACTAGCGCTATTGTTGAATATTGTTCAAGTAGTTTGACAAGATTATCGACGGTCTCGATTTTTCGGGGATCTATTTTTTTTGTTGCTTGAGCTGTTGCGGACATTATGCTTCACCAACCTTTACAGAAGGCCCCATAGTCGTTTTGACATAAAGGCTCTTTACGTTGCGTTCTCCTTGGTCTAAGCGACGTTCAACTTCTCTTAGTACCGCTTTGGCATTTTCTACTAGTTCTTCTATGGGTTGATCTTTTGTCCCAATCTTCGCATGAATAACAGGGTTTTGCCTTAATCTTAAGCTTACAGTTCTAGATAAGCGATTTAAGAAAACTGCGGGATCAGCATTTGGTGGGACAGGAGTCGGCATTTTTCCTCTCGGACCCAGGAAGCGACCTAGAGTTTTACCTACTAAAGGCATCATTGGGGCCAAAGCAATGAAGAAGTCATTTCTTTTCACTACTTTTCTTGCTTCTTTAGGGTTCCGAGCAAGTTCATCTAAGCGTTCCTTACTAATCATCTCGTTGAATCCCGCATCTTTAGCTTTCTGCAGAAAAGCGTCATCCCCGATAACAGCGATTGAAACGTCTTTGTTAGGCTTGTGTGGCAACAATACTTGCGCGGTAAACCTTTTTGATGGATCACGCAAGTCAATGTCTTTCAAATTTATTGCTAGCTCCACTGTCTCGAGAAAGTTTCTTTTAGGAGCTTTTTTTATGGCTTTACTAATTGCTTTTTTCAATGATTCATCGTCCATATTATTACCCCCGCTACCGATGGGCAAAGCCCAGCGGTCTATGCGGTAAATGATTCTTAGTTAAGCTCGAGATCGAATAAAACGATTTAAAATTATCTAAAGATTACAACTAAGATTACAAACTAAAAAAATAGTTTTAAAGCGTTTCATTTCCGAAATAAATATATACCATATATAATTTCGCGAAAAAAAGTTGATTTCAGGGCATTATTATGTGCATCTTCATGTGAATTACCCCTTGCTTTTGCGAGGGGCTTCCTGCTTTTTATAGAAAACTTACTCCAAAACCACTTCCTTGCAAAAATGATTCGAAAGAGAGTTTTTATCTCCACAGAACAAGAGCTAAAGGTGAATTAACTTAGTCTGCCTTCAAAATGTTTTGATGCAACACCACAACATAAAATATTAAATTGTCGGCTATTGTTTCCTATTCTTCGGAGGAAGTCTTTTTACCGACAGAGTTAAGCAATGATTTTTATACTGCGATTATTGTCATTGTTGAACCTACGCCATCAATTTTACGAATTTCACCAGTAATTAATTCTCGTAATTGTTTTGTACTTTCTACTTCTACTTTAATGATTATATCAAATGAGCCCAAAATCAAGTGTCCTTCCCTAGTTACTGGTATTTGTTTTAATTTTTCTAGGACTTCTCGTTCCTTTCCAGTTTCTGCATTAATTAGGATAAACGCGATTGTCATTTTATTTGACCACCGTTTAAGTATGATACGAAGTTACAGAAAAATATTTCCACACCAATTAAAAATAGTGGAACTAATAATAGCACTTTAAACACAGTATTCCTTGAAAAAATTCTATTATATGTGAAAATATTATTCTATGTTTATAATTTATCAAATAAAATATTATTTATACCTACATAAAAAAGGATTAGTTCCCAAGAACAATTAGGTTTTTTACAACTAATTTAATTTAATTTTAATAAAAACATTGCATTTTTAGGTCTCACTCTTTTTTCTTCTTTTTTAGCTTTGACAGGGAATTTAAAGCTTCTTTTGTCTTATCTGCAACATTATCTAAGCTCTTTTTCATTGTCTCTTTTGCTTTGTTTAGATTTATTTTTTGTAAGGCTTGTTCAAACATTTCAGATGTTATTTTAGCCATATTTTTGACTTTGTCCCCTACTTCTTTTGCGGCTTCAGATTCTCCTAATTGTTCTGCAAGATCGATTGCAGTCAAAGCAATATTTTTAGGAGTGATACCAAGTGGTTCAAGAACCTGGATTAAGACGAATATAACTGCTAGCATTGTTGAAGAAGTAACTGGTAACAACGCCCAGTTATTTCCTAGTAATGCATCTAACTTTGTAACAGCACTATCCTTTGTTTTTGGATTATTATTTCCAAGAGCGTCAAGTAGAAACACTAAGAATTGTAACAAGGTAACTTTTGATGACATTCAGGTCAACGTAATATTCTTGACACAATGATATAAAGATTTCAAAAAGAAAATAATTAATAATATGAAATTGGGATTTTAATTGCATAGAGGACGAATTAATAGCGATCTGAGAAATGGGGATGATTAGGAATTACCATCATTACTTTTTGAAGGTAAATTAGGCGGCTCTGGAGGTACAAGCCTTTCTTTTGCAGATTTAATTGCTTTACGCTTTTCTTTAGGCTCCATAACGACCATTTTAACAGCTTCCAAGACTTTTTTCTTTTCTTTTTGATATTCTATTAGGCCAAAAGCGTTTCTTTCTACTTTGGCAATTTGCCTAGCAAATTGTAAGGATAGTAACAAAGTAGATTCAAAAGCATTTATTCCGTATAGTATTGATTCAAGATCCGTTTGACTAATCTCTATTTTGTCTTGAAGCTCTAATGATGCTTTAAGATCCGCCGTAACTAGATCTGCTGTTTTTCTTTGGAACATTTCAAGAGCCCTCCCTATAGGAACTGAGAATAAAACTACGGGATCGACGTCACCATTGCGTTTTTCTGTTTCTAATAATACTTTCAGGCGAGTTACAGAATGAGTAATTAAACTTGGATAAGAAATTTCAAACATTGAAGACAATTCATAGAAAAAAGTATTAAATTTACCTTGTTTCCACAATTGCCATGTTGAAACTATTTGTTCCACGGTTTCATTGAAAATTTTACTTATCCCAGGCAGAATTACGGCCTTATTTTCAGTTCTATTTATTACTTTATCTTCTGCGGAAACTAGTTGCTGTCCGATTAAGCCCCAAACAAGATCTTTTATTTCTTTAGGAGAAACTTCTTTTGACAAAATTTTATCCTTATTTTTTCTAAGGAACTCCAAGCTTTCATTTATTTTCAACAATTTTTGTATTATAATAATATCTCCAATTCTTGTAACTGAAAGATCGTCCCCAGCTTCCCATCCCAAGTCATTTCTAAAAACAGAAGGAATAGTTATTGCTCCTTTTTTACTTAGTTTCACCACTGGCCCTCCAAGATTAAATTTAATGCTTAGTTTTTATTTTTAGATATGTTTTTACATTATTTACATTATCAATTTTTTACGTGGTTTATTTTTGTGTGAACTACCCCTTGCTTTGGCAAAGGGCTTCCTGTTTCATCAAGAACACTTGCCTCCAAACCACTCCCTTTATTGTAAGTAAACGGTCTGGCTCGGAATAGATCTATGATTACTCCTAATCAATCCATAATAATTATATAACCATATAAAATATTATTGTCTTTCATCCTTGCTACATTTTTCCAGAAAAAAGAGATTCACGCTAATCAAGTTAAAATTAAAATTCTTCTTACTTATTTTTGAATTAACCATGTTATTTATGTTTATGATTATATTTATGATTATAATAATTGTTTAATCATTAGATAAGCATCATCCCCATTTTCATAATACTCATTAATGATACTTACTGCATTATACCCTAATTTTCGATATAATAATATTGCAGGAGTATTTGCTATATTCACTTCTAATCTTAGATGCCTAGTAAGCTTTTCTAAGGCGTATTTTTCTATGGTATGCAAAAGTGTCTTGGCAATTCCTCGTCTCCGATAATTAGGATGTACCGCTACTAAAACAATATGTCCCTCATGAGAATCAAAATTACATAATAATGCCCCTACAAGTTGTTCACCTTCAAATGCGCCAATACTTATGTTATTAGTAGCATTAAGATAAGCATGAATTGTGTATTCCCCAAGTGGATATTCAAAACAGATATTTTCTAGATAAATAACTGAATTAGCATCTTTAGGAGTCAATTTCCGAACATAGATGGGTTGTAACATTTATTTCGCCTCGTTTCCATCATTATTATAATAATCATCAAATCTTTGTTGAAAGATTCCTTCTGAAATCGCAGTTATATCATCTCCCCTTGAAATTGCAAAGTCTAAGTCCACAACGTAATTTCCATTCTTAGTCCTACGTAGTAATTCTGGTTTTATAAATAAATATCCCAAACGTTTCCCCTTAAATTTAACGCATATTAATGGCTCTGCACCGAAACGTTTAGCAAAGAATATTAGGTCATCCACTTCCTTTTGTTCTAGGTATACTCTATTTGCCTTCGTGACTTTTAATTCTATTGCATATATTTTTCCGATTAAAGATTTGCCTGCAATAAGGTCTGGGCGAGGCATTTTTGTTGCTCCTCCTGAGACAGGAGCTCTCATTACTGCAAAACCATTATCCCATAGGAGATGAACTAATTCGCGTTCTGCATTAATGCCTGGTTTGCTCATTTCTAGTTGTTAATATTATTGCGTCATACAAATTAATTATTGTTAATAATACTAATCTGTAGACATATGCATATTAAGAAAAAAGACTTGAAAAAAGGAATTATACAGCTCATCCCGGAAAATGCAGATGATATTTATTTACTTTCGCTAATAATTAAACCAGAGGATATTGTTTATGCAAAAACCACTAGGAGAATTAGACGAACGTCTCAAGATAGCGTTAGACCTGATGAGGGGCGTAGAGAAACTTTTACTTTGGGAATAAAGGTTGAAAAAGTTGAGCTAATAGGGATGTCTGAAGCAATAAGAATACAAGGAATTATTGTTGAGGGGCCGGAAGACAAAATAGATCTTTATTCCCATCACACATTAACTATTGTTCCTCGAGAACAAATAACTATTCAAAAAGAAAAATGGGAAAAAAACGATTTAGAGAGATTAGAAGAAGCAGTTCAGGCCTCTAAAAAGGCACCGTTAATAATCATGGCTTTAGATTCTGATGAAGCTACTATTGCATTAGTTAATAATTATTCTACCAGATACGTATCTAATTTTTCTCCATCTTTAACTAGAAAAAGTTCTTCTGTGAATGAATATGAAGAAGATATAAAGCAGTTCTGGTCTTACTTAACTAACTATTTATTACAGCTGAAAAAAGAATATGAACCTGATTTAATTGTAATTGCAGGGCCAGGGTTTTGGAAAAATGATTTCATAGAATATGCTATTAAAAGGGCCCCTGAACTAAAACCAATTATAATGGATGTTTCAGCGTCAACTGGTAGTAAAACGGGAATTACAGAAGTATTATCGCGAGGTCTTCCTGCGAAAGTAGCTGAAGAAAGAAGAGCAAGTTATGAGTCTGAACTAGTTAAAGAAGTATTGAAAAGATTAGGAAAAAACCTTGGTACTATCGCCTATGGATGGGAAGAAGTAGAAAAAGCGGCAACTTATGGCGCTGTTGAGCACTTATTAGTTTTAGATAGGCTATTTATGGATCCAACTACGCGGGAAAAAGTTGAAAAAATAATTAAACTGGTCAAAAATAGTGGGGGGAAAATTACTATTATGAGCTCTTTACATGATACCGGGAAAACAATTGAGGGATTAACGGGAATTATTGCATTATTACGCTTTTCTTTAAATTGAACTACCCATTGCTTTTGCAATGGCTTCCTGTTTCATAAAAAAGGCTTTGTCCTAAAACAACTTTCATTATATTTATTGCAATGTACCATTCGGGGCAGATTTCGAGGAGATCCTCTTCACAAGCGCTACGGGGCATCCCATCCATGCAAAGATAACTTTCTTAAAACAAACATATAATATTATCAGTGCTCATCCCTGCTTCACCTTCCCAGAAAAAAGGGGACTCCCCGCAGATAGAATTAAAAATCAAACTAAAAAGAAATGAATACATTTAGGACAATTAATACAAGACTTAATAATTGAAGTAAATTAAATAACTTTTTTCTATTGGGGGAACCCTCTGCTACTAAATAGAGAAATTTACCTCCATCAAAAACAATAATGGGTAGTACATTTATCAAAGCAAGTACTAAGTTTAGATTTATTGTTAGAAATATTTCTTCTTGTATAATATAAGGCAATTTTGGAGATAAAAACGAGTACTTTGGTTTCATGTACTGAAATAATAGCAAACCAAATCTTCCACCATCAATACTGTTTTTAACAGGAGTACTTGGAGGAGTAACTAATGTATAATTTTGTTGTTCTAATGTGAGGATAATTATTATTTCTCCGTTTTCTAAAGAATTCATTACAAAAACCAGTTTTTCTACAGTTGGAGTTTGGATATAGGAATTATTTTTTGTAATTAATATCCCGATAATAACTATTCCTTCCTTGATTCCAGCTTTTTCTGCGGGGCTATCAGTTCTAACTCCAACTACTAAAATACCATCTCCTTGTTCATAAAACTGAGAAGTAAAGATATTATTTACCCCTATTAAAGGAACAAAAAGTGTAGCTAATAAAATATTAGCAGTAATTCCTGCAGCGTATACTCTTTTTCTTGAATTTTTGTCAGATTTTTCTAATTCCCCTTGATCTAGCTCAACGAATGCTGCAATTAGCATAATTAAGAATATAAATATACCTATTCCTTTTACACTAATCTTTTCGTTAATTGCTGCAATACCATGGGCAATTTCATGGGCAAGAAGAGCTATGCTAAGGGGAAAGATAAAATAAACAAAACGTTTCAAAGAAAGAGTTATTCCAGGGATTAGGGGTACTAATCCAACACTTTCACTTTTACTGAAAAAAAAGTGATGAATAATGTTTATAGATAGACCCGTTAATGAGATTATTAGTAATATGTAATAAAGATAAGTACCTATTTTAAAAAGTAATGTGAATTCTTTTTGGTATTTCAAAGAGATCTTTTCAATTGCCTTATTAAGTTTTGTAGTTTTAATTATTAGAATAAAAGGAGCTACAATTATTCCATATTTTGAAAGACCAAATTGTTTTGAGATTAAGTATAGAAATATCCAAAAAATCCCAATGATAATTAAAAACCAAATCCAGTTCATGTCTGAAAAC
The DNA here is from genome assembly GCA_027061945.1 of Candidatus Heimdallarchaeota archaeon. Taxonomy (GTDB): domain Archaea; phylum Asgardarchaeota; class Heimdallarchaeia; order Heimdallarchaeales; family JAJRWK01; genus JAJRWK01. The sequence continues at coordinate 28,582 of JAMOVR010000172.1, read as the reverse complement.
TTATTAACTCGAGATAAAATTAGGTTTTCTACTTGACGAACAAAAAAGTTTTTTCGAAGCAAACTGAAAATTGATAATAAGTAGATATTCATAAATAAAGAAGTGTTCAAGTTTCTTGGAGAAAACGGAGACTAAAATAATGTATTCGTGGGGGAACTGCTTCTCCATTGCTGACATACACCAACGCCTGAAGTTGTGTAGTTAGTCGTATAGGTGTTTATAAATAGAATACATACCATTTCGCACCTGTATTCACAGTATTCAGAATAGGAAGTGGTTATACGCTCTAATATTAACCAACCTATATGGTAGTTTTTAAGGTTTATTATGAGCATTCCTCTAACCATTAGAAATAGTGGATTTCTTGCCCAATTTCCATTGCTTTAATCACCCCTTGTTTTCGCAAGGGATTTTCCTCCACAGGGTGTTACGAGCGATCTCAGTTCGACATTCGATATGTATATGCTCTACTATAACACAACAATATAAAAAATGAAATAGTTAGATCTAATCCCTACATTTTGGAAGAAGACTTTCTTCTAACAGAGTTAAAATATAAGAGAAGTCAATAAGTTTAATTAAGATTGTAGGCTGGCGAATAGAATGGTTAAATGTTATTACTGTAATCGGGAAGCTGTATATTCAAGGCCTTACGAGAAAAAACCGCTATGTTTAGCTCACTTTAATAAATCATTTATTAATAGAGTAAAAAGGACTATCTCTAAATTCAAAATGCTCCAGCCTCATGATAAAGTAGCAATTGGCCTTAGTGGGGGAAAAGATTCTGTTGTTTTGCTTCATGTGTTATCTAAATTAATGAGAAACTTTCCAAGGTCAAAACTTATTGCAGTTACTATCGATGAGGGAATTAGGGGATATAGAGAAGAAAGCCTGGAAATAGCAATTCGTCATGCGGAGGAACTAGGAGTCGAGCATAATATTTTTAGTTTTGAAGAATTTTTTGGGCAAGGTTTAGATGATTTGCTTGTCACTTTAGAAAATAAACAAGGTGATAGAAAAGGTGCTTGTGCTTATTGTGGGATTTTAAGACGCAGGGCACTTAATGAGGCAGCATTGAGAGTTGGTGCTAATAAACTTGCAACTGCTCATAATTTGGATGATGAAGCACAAACCGTGTTAATGAACATGCTCCGCGGGGATTTAGGAAGATTCGGAAGAAATGATTATGAACCTGTTTTTAAGCATGAGAAATTCGTGCCACGCATAAAACCATTTATGCTTACACCTGAACCTGAAATTGTTCTCTATGCTGTTTTTAACGGCCTACAATATCAAGAAATGCCTTGCCCACATGCTGTAGAAGCAGATAGGGGGGTTATTAGAGACATGCTCCAGATGTACTTGGAAAGAAATCCAGGGGCATTATTCAATTTAGTAAGAATGGGTGCAGAGCTCTCTGAGCTATTAAAACAACAAGAAAGAAAGGAAAGGCCTCTAAAAGAATGTAAAATTTGTGGAAATCCAACTGCAGGAGAAATCTGTAAAGTATGTGCGGTACTATATGAAGCAGGAGAATTAGATTTCAAAACAAAAATAGATACATAGTTGATAATTAAGAGGTTATTAACATATGAGTAGTAGTATAATGGGAGCACCACTAAAAACTATTGATTTACGTAACTTTGGGGTTCCATTGAAAAAAGCCATTCAAATGGACAAAAAACTAGAACGTTTTGCGAATAATAATGGAAGGATTGATCTTGGAGATCCCCACGCCTTAAGAGAATACAATCGATTTATTTTTTCAGAACTTGCAGGAATTGAAGTTTTTATTCCAGAAGGATTTTTGATTCCAACTGCAGGGCTAAGAATTAAAGCCGTAGAGATAATAAAAGAAGTTATTTTGAATTCTAAAAAACCGTTTAAAAAAGGAATTGAGATTGGGACAGGGGCTACTGCGATTAATACTATGTTATTGGCTAAAAATAATTTTAACATGATTGCTACAGAAATAGATGAGGATTCCTTTTATTGGGCCCAGAAGAATATTGCTAAAAACAATCTTTTTGAAAAAATAACTTTGCTAAAAAGTAAAGGGGAACTAATTAAAGGGATTATTGATTTTTCAAGTGCTGATACTCTCTTTGATTTTGTACTTACATTCCCACCATATTATGAAACAAAAGACACACATTTAGTCTTTAAAGATAGAGGTTTTCAAGGGAGAGAAAAAGAACTAATTGGTGGTAGGGGGGGAATTGAGTTTTCAATCAATATTTTATCTGAAGCAAAAGAGATTGGGATTATAAAGTATTGTTTTATTATGCTTGATAAAAAATTTAGAGCTGAAAAAGTTTTTTCTAAAGGTATAGATCTGGGATGGGAAATGAATTGGATTAAGTTTGTAGCGGGAACTAGAACCCGATTTTTTGTTTTTGGGAGAAACCCTGATTTTTAATTTTAACCTTTTTTTTAATCTTAACTCTGTCGCTAAAAATTCTATTTACGAGAAATAGATAATGAGATTCGATACTAATAGCTTTTTTTATAGTAGTATTATTAGTTAGCTAGGAAGCCCATTGTGGCTACGTAGAGAAAACAATACTAATAGTTCGAATATGATAAAGTATTGGAATATAATTCCTCTTAAGATCAACTAATTAATTACAAACTCATGTATAAAGCAAAGAATAGTCAAACTTGTCTTTTATGTTATATGTTGAGAGATATAGATAATTAAGTAAAAGAATTTACTAAAAATTTAACAAAGAAGCAAGACCTCTTAAATCTAACACTAAATAAATATTTAGGGAAGACGAAATCAACCACCATGGGTGATTAAAATTATTGATAAAGAAGACTTGAATTTTGATTATTCCAAATATGATTTCAAAGATAACGTAAAATATGTATATGAGACCCCAGAAGGACTAAATGAAGAAATCATTAGAGAAATATCTGAAATAAAAGGCGAGCCAGACTGGATGCTCGAATTCAGACTTAAAGCATTTCGTATTTTCAAAAAACTTCCAATGCCTAAATGGGGACCTGATTTAAGTCGAATTAATTTTGAAAAAATTAGATATTACCTACGCCCAACTGAGCGTTCAGAACGTACTTGGGAAGAAGTCCCCGAAGAAATTAAAGAAACATTTGATAAGCTCGGGATTCCAGAGGCAGAAAGAAAATTTCTGGCAGGTGTTGGTGCTCAGTACGACAGCGAACTAGTTTATCATTCTCTTGCTAAAGAACTAGAGCAACAAGGAGTCATTTTTTTAGGTACAGATCAAGCTTTACAAGAATATCCTGAGATATTTAAGAAATATTTTGCCACGGTGGTTCCTCCAGGAGATAATAAATTTACAGCACTAAATAGCGCAGTATGGAGTGGAGGGTCTTTTGTTTACATACCCAAAAGCACTAAAGTTGACTTTCCACTACAAGCATATTTTAGGATTAATGCCCAACGCGCGGGGCAATTTGAAAGAACATTAATTATTGTAGAAGAAGGAAGTGATGCTCACTACATTGAAGGATGTTTCTTAGAAGGGGCAATGGTCAGGACAAGGGAAGGAGAAAAACCTATTGAATTTGTAGAAAAAGGAGATGAAGTGCTAACTCATAATGGGAGGTTTGAGAGGGTATACAATACATTACGACGAAAATATAATGGGCAAATTTTCAGTATCAAGCATGAAGGAGATAGTACTAAGAAATTAGTGGTGACAGAGGAACATCCTCTTTTAATCCTCCCAGCTGAAAGAATTAATGATAAAGAAAATAACTTAAAACCAATGTGGAAACAAGCTACAGATATTAAAGAAACAGATTACTTAGCAATCCCTGTCCCAAATAGAAATTTAGAAAAACTTCCTCCTAAAGAGCTCATTATAACGGCTAACGGTGGAGAAATTAAGAAAAAAATTACTATTGATAATGACTTTTTCCGGTTGATAGGATATTATTTATCAGCAAGCAGTATTTTTGATTCTAATGTCAAAAATCGAGAAAACGCGTTAATTGATTCGAATACTCTTTTAGAAAGGTATTTTGGAGATAATAAATACTTTAGTTCCATAAATAGGAATAATACAGAATTAATTATTAATAAGATCCCAGCATTTACAAAATCATTATCTTCTTTGTTTGGAGATAGTATTTATGGGCTTAAGATCCCTGATTGGGTAATTAATGCCTCTGATAAACAGCTCATAGAGCTAATTAAAGGGATGTGGAATAGTAACGGTTCTTTTGATAAAGAAAGAGGCTTATTCACTTTCAGACATGTTAATCTTAAAGTAATTTACTTGTTTAGAGATGCATTATTAAGACTTGGCATCGCTTCGAAAATAAACTATGATGATGGGCACTACATAATTATCATTTGCAGGCCATGGAACCAAAAATTTGGGGAAATTATCGGTGTAGAAGCAAAAGCAATTAATTGTGATGGAGATGTTTTATTTAAGCTTACTAAATATTTCTTGTTTGTACCAATTTCTTCAATTATAGTCGAAAATGGCGAAACAGTTGTTTATAATCTTTCAGTAGAAAATGATGAGACATATGTTTGTGAAGGTGTTGTTTCTCATAATTGCACCGCACCGATTTATAGTACAAACAGTCTTCATGCAGCAGTAGTAGAAGTTATTGCTAAAAAACGGGCCCATCTAAGATATACGACTATTCAGAACTGGTCAACAAACGTGTTTAACTTAGTTACAAAAAGAGCCCATGCTTATGAAGAAGCGTTTGTAGAGTGGATTGATGGAAATATCGGGTCTGGAATAACGATGAAATATCCTGCTATATATTTATTAGGAGAAAAAGCAAAGGCAGAAGTTATTAGTATTGCTTATGCTGGAGCAGGACAACATCAAGATACTGGTGCAAAAGCAATTCATATGGCCCCCAACACTAGTAGTCGTATTATTAACAAAAGTGTTAGCAATAATGGTGGGATTACTACTTATCGCGGTCTGGTACATGTTGCTCCAGGAAGCGTTGGTGCAAAAGTTAATGTTCAATGTGATGCACTTATTTTAGATAATGAATCTAAGACAGATACTTACCCATATATAGAAGTACAAGAAGACGACGTTACAATTACTCATGAAGCAACAGTAGGAAAAATTAGTGAGGACATACTATTCTATGCCATGACCAGGGGTATTCCCGAAGCAGAGGCCTTAAATATGGTAGTAATGGGATTTCTAGAACCATTCACTAAAGAATTACCTTTAGAATATGCTGTAGAACTTAATAAATTAATCAAGCTTGAAATGGAAGGCTCAGTTGGGTAAAAAATTCAAAACATTAAGACTCTGCAAACACGAAAAAAATCAACCAATATATTGAAGAATGGTGAAAAATAATGAACGTAGAAATCTCATTAGAAGAAAAACAGGATTACTCTAAATTAGTTAGCTCTTTGAAACTAGATATCCCAAAAGAGATCTTAAATAAGAAAAAAGAAGCTTTTGAAGCATTCTTTGATTTGGATGTAGAGACGGATCCTCTATATGCAAAATACGTTGATGAAGATACATTTTCGATAGGAAAAGAACTAACATTAGAAAGTAGCCCTTTAGAGCTAAGCACAGAGCTTTTGGATAAAATAAATTCTCTTAACGCGGTAATTGTTAGAATCAATGGGAGACTTGTTTTTTCTAAATTCCCAAGATCTTGGACTGAAAAGGGCGTTCTTTTATTAGATAACCATAAGGAAATACTATCCTTAGGAAAAAAAGGAACCACATTATTTGACGAAGGATTAAAAGAAGCCAAAAAAAACAAATTTGCAGCATTAAACTATGCACTTAGCTTTCATCCTCTAACAATTATTATTCCCTCTCGAACAGAACTTGAAGAAATTTTGTATGTTATTGATCTAGATTTTCCGGAGATGGGAACTAAACACGTTTTTTCTCAAACATTTATTTTTATTGGAGAACAAAGTAGTATTAAACTAGTACGTGAATTTCATTCTGTACCATTTAAAAGAGGAGAAAAACGTTTTTGGAATGACTTTTATTTAATTAAGCTTGAAGAAAGTGCATCTTTGAAAACAGGGATTTTGAATGTGTTATCTGAAAATACACTATTTACAGGACAAATTGTTTTAAGATCAGGAAAAAATTCAGCAGTGGAGTGGTTATCTACACAAATTGGCTCTAAAGCCATGTTTCTTAAGAACTATTTTTATTTAGACCATGAAGGAGCAGAATTAACTAATTATGAATGTCTTTTTGGTGATAATGAACAAGAAATGATAATAGTAACAAAACTTCAACATTTAGCACCACATACAATAGGGCATACATATAACAGAACCGTAGTCAAAGATCAAGCATCGGCATCCTCTATAGGAATTGCTAGTGTTCATCGTCAAGCACCATATTCTGATTCTAATTTGATTGAGAGCTCATTGATTGTCGGTGATGAGGCATCAGCCAATTCGTTCCCATTTTTAGAGATTGATACTGCAGAAGTTCGTGCTGGACACTCTGCTTCAACTTCTAAACTTGATGAAGATCTTGTTTTTTATGTAATGAGTAGAGGGCTGCCTAAAGAAGATACTGAACAATTACTGATTAGAGGGTATTTAGCACCAATAATACAAAAACATAGTGTAGAAGAAATAAAATTTTTGGCAAATAAATTAGTTCAAAATAAATGGGACGATAATTTAGAAGAAATTGTTTCTCTTATTTCAATTAATAAAGAGGAAATTTAACTCTCTCGACAAGTCTTCTTTCTTCTGTAAAGATGGGGCGGGGGATAAAAACCTATAACATTGATATAAACACCACATGGATTATAATAATAAATAATGGGTTATTATTTGGCTGGGAAGCAGAACAGAGATATAACGTTTCTTTGAATATTTTGAAGGCAAGACTAGGACCGTCAATAGCAGTTGTGGAAAGAAAGCAATAAAACTATCTCAGATCATGTTTTAAATGAACGTGATCTTGGAGCAAGTCTTCTTTATAATGAAGCAGAAAGCAACTTGATTATGCAAAGGGTAGTTCAATGTTATACAAGGTGAAAAAAATGGAAAGAGTATTGGTGGGTTTTGTAGATGACTTTGATGACAGTGTACCTGAAAGTGTAGAGATCAATGACAAGCTTATTTTAGTTGTTAAAATTGACGATAAATTTTATGCGGTTGATGCTATTTGTACTCATCAAGAAGTAGAACTTACGGATGGGAAAATTCTTCGTTTTGAAGGAAAATGTCCGCAGATAGTATGTCCTGCACATTTAGGGAGATTCGATCTTTGTACTGGGAAAGCAGTTTACAAACCACCAAAAAAGCCACTTAATACTTACGAAGTGGAAATTAATGATAACCAAGTATTTATAGTAATACTAGATTCTGACTAAAGAATCCTTTTTAATCGTATTTTTTGTAGTCATATCAACACTTTTTTCGATTGGTTTTTTATTAACAACCGCCTTTTTTAATAATGAGTTTTCTCATCATCGTATAGAAGGTATTGGAGGTAACTTGTCTTGGTACTTGACTCCCTTGGAAAATCTCTTTCAAGCATAATGAAAAGATTAGTTGGTCGTGGCGTAGTAGATGCTAATTTAATTAAAGAATTAAAAAATGAGATTTTCCGGGCATTATTGGATGCAGATGTTGATTTTGACATAGCGTATGCTGTTGCTGAAAGAGTAGAACAAAGAGCGTTAAACGAACCCTTACCAAAAGGTATTACTCGTAGACAACAGATCATTAACATTGTATATGAAGAACTTACTAAGGTAATGGGCGAGAAAGCATATCCCCTTAATCTCCAGAAAGGAAGAACAAACATTATCTTGATGGTAGGTATTCAGGGGTCTGGTAAAACCACTACAACCGCAAAGTTGGCAAATTACTTGTCAAAACAAGGATGGAAAGTAGGTTTAGTCGCTGCTGATAATTGGCGTCCTGGCGCATATGAACAATTAAAACAATTAGGCGAAAAGATTAATGTTGAAGTCTGGGGAGATCCGAAAGAGAAAAACGCTATAAAACTCGCTAAAAAAGGAAGAGACTACTTTGTTAAGAACAAGAAGAACGTAATAATAATAGATACTGCAGGAAGACATAAAGAAGAAAGTAGCTTGATTAAAGAAATGAAAAAGCTTTCAAAGGAACTAAAACCTCATGAGGTAATATTAGTAATTGATGGGACATTAGGTCAAGCTGCTTATAACCAAGCCCAGGCCTTCGCTAAAGCGACACCTGTGGGTTCGATTATTGTCACTAAGCTAGATGGAACTGCAAAAGGAGGAGGCGCAATCAGTGCATCGGTAGCCACAGGAGCACCAATTAAGTTCATAGGAACAGGTGAAAAAATAGAAGATATCGAAAAATATGATCCCAAGAGGTTAGTATCCAGAATTTTAGGATTAGGAGATTTAGAGACGTTACTAGAAGAAGTTAAACGCGCAAAAATCGATACTTCAGAAGACCAAGCAAAAGCATTTTTGAAAGGAAAATATACCCTTAGGGACATGATGAGTATGATGGAACAAATGAATAAATTAGGAGGGCTAAAGAAAATCCTGTCCATGATTCCCGGTATGGGGATGAATGTCGATGATGAAATGTTAAAAGTTTCAAAAGAGAACCTTGAGAAATTTAAAATAATTATGAATTCGATGACCGATGAGGAACTTGATGGTGAAGTAAAGATTAATCGTTCTAGACAAGAAAGAATTGCTCGAGGGAGTGGAACTTCACTGGAAGATGTTAAAATGTTACTGCAACAATTCGAGCAAAGTAAGAAAATGATGAAAACATTCATGAAACAAGCAAAAAGAAGAGGTGGTGGTGGATTGCCTGGAATGCCTGGATTACCTCCCGGAGCAATCCCTCCCGGCACTTTCCCTTAATTTACACGGAATAAAGACCATATGAGAATAATGGTATGATATAAGATGTTATTCAGAGTGTGGTATACTTACGAATCTTTAACTCGAGCGGATATTAGAAACCCGGATTCTAAAGCTCTGAATTATTATCACCAATTAATTCGTTTTATTCCCTCTGTATTTTTATTATCAAATAATTTTAGAAAAAATAATAATGCTGAGGTTTTTTTCCTTGCACCTAATGAAAAAAATAGACTATTGTTTAAAATTGTATTTTCAGGAGAAAAACTACGTTATTTATCTCCAGACTGGCTTTCATCTGGTGCTCTATTGGTTAAAGCATTCAAGAAATATAAGAAAAACGAGGAAAACATGCATAAAAAAGATATTATGTTTGTTAATCCCGGAGTTCATGTCCACTTATTTAATGAAGATAAAATAGATGAATTCCAGTTTTCTAATCCCATATTCGTTGAAGGAGACAAATTAGAGTTAGACAAATTTAACACGTTTTTAAATCTAGATTTGACAAACAAAATAACAATAACATTTGATTTTATTTCTAAGAATATTAATCCATTATTTTTTACTAATTACAAACAAATTGCTGTTGAAAGTTTCAGTCAGACAATTACCATAATCAACTTTAGGATAGATAATTATTCCACAAATGAGGGAAAAGAGAGTGGCCCAAGACATGACAAATAAAACTTCTAAAATTGCTTTGAATATCTTAAAAAACAATGTTTTATGTACTCACTGTTTAGGTAGACAACTTGCTCTAATTGGGAGCGGTACCACGAACTACGAGCGTGGTAGTGCCGTAATAATCAGTACTATTATGAATCACTTGTTAGAGGATGAAGAAAAAGCAATTAAAAGCTCAAAAATTTTTTCTAAAACAAAGCATTCCTATGCAATAGAAACATATAAGAAACTTACTGGAGAAGAACTTACTCCCACAGAAAAATGCAGATTATGCGAAGGGATTTTTGATAAGATCGAGCTTATTGCTAAACGAGCTTTAGATGCTGTTTCCGATATTGAATTTGAGACATTTTTATTTGGATCCTCATTTCCTCCTGAATGGTTAGTTCGAGAGGAAGAATTATGGACTGAATACGGCATAACAACTTCTGAAAGTATTAAAGGGCATTTTAATCGAGAGGTAGGAAAGAAATTCAGTGAGATCACGGGAAAAGAATTTGATCGAAAGAAACCAGATGTTACTCTTATAGTTCATATACCGGATATAAGAATAGAAAGATATGTATCATCTATTTTTCTAAAGGCAAGGTATCGAAAACTAGTCCGTAATATTCCTCAGACTCGTTGGCCATGTAATGAATGCGACGGGATAGGATGTGAAGCCTGTAATTATACTGGTAAACGCTATCCTACAAGTGTTGAAGAAGAGATATCTCCTTTAGTAGTTGAGACTTTTGAAGGCAAAGACTCAAAATTTCATGGTGCAGGCAGAGAAGATGTAGATGCTTTAATGTTAGGTAGCGGAAGACCATTTGTAATAGAAATCATTTCTCCTAAAAAAAGACATGCAGACTTAGAAGAACTTACAAGAAAAATCAATGAAAAAGCCAAAGGAAAAGTTGAGATCACTAGGTTGGAATACACCGATAAAGACTTAGTTAGGGCATTAAAAGAAAATGCGTCACAAGCTGTAAAAACATACCGTGCAAAGATTTACTGTGAAAAACCAATAGATAAAGAGAGACTAAAAATATTAGAAAAAAAATTCACGGATCAGCAACTTATTAAACAGAGAACACCTAACAGAGTAAGCCATCGCAGAGCGGATCTGATTAGACATAAAGTAGTATACTCCGTAAAGATAGATGATATTCTTAATCAACAAGAATTCGTGGCTATTATTGAATGCCAAGGAGGACTCTATGTTAAAGAGTTAATCTCTGGAGATGAAGGACGAACAAAGCCGTCTTTTTCTGAATTATTAGATAACAACTGCAAATGCGTGGAATTAGATGTTTTAGATGTTAAAGAAAAAATATGAAACACTATTTATAAACTAATTTATTTTTATTTTTGAATAATTTTTTACGATGTTGTATAAATAAATTTTTAATTGCTGATATACTGAATGAACCTATTAGAAGCAATAAAATAAGCATTTTTATATTTTGTTACGTATGGTAGATAATTTGATATTTATTAAAAATTGGAAAAAACTAGTTTCCAGCATAGTAGTTGTTTTCCTTTTAGGATTAGTATTCTCCATAAGTTTTGGCCCATCACAGACATTAGCAATCACGTCAGACACAACAGTTTCAGCAGATCTTACTGGAACAGTTTCAATTAGTGTGACAGACAGTAATATTAGTTTAACAAATCTAGATTTTGGGCAAACAGAAACAGCTACTATTTCTGGAGAAACACGTTATATTTTTGAGTCTGAAAATGATGGTGTTACTTCAGCAGATTCTATTTCTTTCAATGAGGATACTACAAATGCCAAAGCATATTACTATTTAAACGTAACCAGTTTTACTGCACCTTCAGGAGTCATTCCCGATCCTAAAACATGGGTATTATTCAAAGATACTACAAACACTATGAATAGTACAGAGTGGAACGTTGGAACCACTTGGGGAAGTTATGGTACTTATGTGTTCTTCGAATATAACGTTACGTTAACTAGTGGTGGTGCTACAATCACTCCCCCAAGTGGTGTAACTGAAGAAGTATCTGGTTCAGTAACCGTAACTTATATGTCCAGTAGTGATGGAAATAAATGGGCTGTTAATAGCTTTATATTATATGTTCTGAAAGGAACTGATGGTGTTCTTTACTTCGATGATGATTCAAACATGAGTGAAACAACAGAAACTGGTTATGCAATTCAATCTGCATCTAATCAAGGAGATCAGGTAAATATTTTAGGCAATCCTTTTGTTATTGCTTCTGCTATTCCTACTTCTACGGATGGAACACTAGAACTTTACTTTGGATGGTTTACTGATGAATCTACAAATACTGTTGTAGGAGGAACCACCATGAGCTTTTATGCTATGCTTGCAATACCATTTGGCCCTTATGGGACATATTCATTTACAGTAACAATAACAGGACTACAACAACCCTAAATTAATTCTTTTTCTTATGCTATTCATTTCTAAAAACAATTAAAAATTGAGCGATAAAAGAATGTAATTTGGTGATTCAAAGATGACCAGCAAGATTCTAAAAAAGAGATTTTCAATTAATCATCGAAAACAATTATTGCTGGTCTTATTGATCGGGATTACTTTATTTATTCCCAACATGTATCCTATTCCAAGTATTGATTCATCTTACGCAGAAAATAGTGAATTAATTGTTTCTCCAACATTTTTTGATTATGGTGCGATTATTCCAGGTGCTAATATATCCGGATTTTTTGAAATAGAGAATCATGGGGCACAAAATCATAACATAGAAATTTTTGTTTCTGGAGCATTTTCGGGTGTGTTTGTTATTAAAAAAGAAGTTTATGTAAATGCCGGGGAAAGTGTTAAAATTAATTTTTGGGGGATTGTACCATATAATGCGAAAGCAGGGATATATGCAACATACTTCATTGTGTCAGTAAAACAACCAGGAATTGTTGCGGTAGGGACAAGTGTTTTACTTAAATATGCAGTTATGGGTTTATCTATAATCAGTATTAGTGCGCCACCTACAGAAACTGGAGAGATATCACAAGCAACGTTTAGAGTTGCGTATGTAGGGAAAGAAACAATAGAAATTAGTGGAAATTTAAAACTTCTAAATGATAGTGATAACATTGTTTTTACGGGAATTATTGAAAAAACTATTTTAAAAGGGATAGTTAATGTGAATAATTCAATTATTGATGAAGAAAACTATCAGAAAGTATTTCAAGTTAGTTTTGGATCTTTAGTAGAAGGAACTTATTATGGTGAGATCATAATAAGCTCTAATAATTCTTTGTTTGACCGCTCGAAGTTTATGTTTGTAGTAGGTAAAACAGACACATCAATTTTATTTGATTTTAAACCAACTTACGATGCAAACAGAGCGGCTTCATTAAATGTTACCATCTCAAACAAAGGAACTATTCCTGACCACGTACTTATTAAAGTGGACATTATTTCTGGAGAAACAAAACTAAACCATTTTGAGGAAACACGTAGTGTTATTGGTGTCGAAAATATTATTATATATATTTTACCTCCAGCTAAAGGTAACTACACCGTAATAGCAAACGTAAGAACAGATAATGGAATAATTGAGCAATCTTATCCTCTCTTAGTACTAATTGACAAAAAAATTCCTGAGAAGAATAGCCAAGGAATAACATCAACGACAAAATTCTCATTAAGCATTTTACAGTTAGTTATTTTTGGCGGAATATTTCTACTTGGGCTTATAATAGGACGAATTATTGGGAAAAAAGGAAATAAAAAATCATCATTCCTTATTTTACCAAAAAATGCTTTTAGGGAAATCTGGCTTTTTCTGCCATCTGGAGAAGTGCTAGGAAGATATGAGCTCTCTTCAGGGAGAGAATTAGATGTAGATGAAGCAATTATTGCTAAAATACTAATTATTTTCTCAACTTTGAATAATATTGAAGGTAAATATTTAGTAATTAAAACTAGAAAGAATCAAATCTTACTGGTAACGTTTATTAACGATATTGGGGTTGCTCTAAAAATTAGTTCTAAAATTGACAATACTGTTTTAGAATATTCACAAGTAAGTATTCATCAGAAAGTAGTGAATTTTGTAAACAAAAATAGGACTAATTTAATTAGGGGATTAGTATCTCTGTCTATAGAAAGCATTAAAAATTTATTAAAATAAAGTAGAAAAAATAATTATAATTATTTTTTCTTGCATTATTATCTTAAGCGTAACTTAGTGCTCTCAGCCCATTCTTCTGGAATAAATTCAGAAAATAATTCATAATACATTTTTTTTGCGTAGCTCCTATACTCTTCTTTGAAACTAACCCCATCAAATTCAGGGAATTTTTCTTCCCAACTATTAACATAACGAATTAGATTATACGTTATTGTTTGACTTTCTCTGTCTGTAAACACCACACCAATCGTTTTTTCACCTTTAACAATCGTTAGTAACATGTTTGAATAATGAATTGTTTTATAGTCTGTCCGAGACTGAACATTGACCTCCATTATAGAATCTAAAGCATTAATTAAACCACCATACAAGTAACTTGCGCTAAGAGAGATTTGTTCCATATCTTCATTTTTTTCTTGTGATGAAGAAACTTGTTCTAATAATTTAGGATCTAATATCTGAGAGAAGATTGGCCCCCCTGAGATGGAAGAGAGAAATAGGAACATATGTATGTGAGGTTTATGTAATATCCCAATCGCTTTTTTTAAGACTGCAGCCGTTTTAACAACTTGTTCAGGGGTATACTTTGTTATTACTGATAAGATCTCTATTAGTTCCATATCTGCGTCGTTGAGGTTTCTTTTTTTGCGAAAAACTGATAAAATAATGTTAATAACGTCAACAATTTCTTTGTTATTTATTTTTTCGGGTAAAAGATTCAAGATCTCTGACAGAATTAGAATTGCCTTTATTGCAACATCATACGCCACATTTTTGTATCCTTCCCATATTAGCACCATTGAGGTATAAGAATAGTATTTTACTACTTTTATTCCTAAAGAGCCAATCAGATCTAAAAACATTTTGCTCCATAATGCAGAATTCAAACTGTTAGCTGTTTTAATGGCTCTTATTAGATAATAGAAGCTTTTTTGTAAGTCATGTTCTTCAATGTTTTGCGATGAAAGTTTTATAAGAATTGAGAAGTATGTATCTTCTAATTCCGTAATCGGTTTTGCCTCGTATAACCCTAAGAATTCTTCATATGTATGAATTGCAGTATGATAAATATTAAATTCCCAGAAAAGATCTCCTCTAAATACAAGATATTCGAGGTATAGTGAGTAGTAACAAGGATTTTTTAAGAGGAATGGATTTTGAGAGAAGAGATCATTAATTTCTTCAGTAATGTTTAGAGCCTCTGTTTGATCTTTAGTATTAATGAGCCGATCTATTAAAATTAGAAACATTGCTAAGGGGTCATCTTTGGTTTCTTGTATTTGATTACTAAGTTTAGAGAGAAATTCTTCAGAACTTATTGCCCTATTTTCATGTATTAACTTTTTTATTACTGACGTTTTAGGTAATTGATTATCTGTACTTTGGAGTATACATTTTATTGCCTTATTAAGAGAAGAGCGAAGTTTTATAGAAGACATCTCAAATAATGATTTAACGTTGACAGTCAAAAGCTTTGTTTAAGGTTTATATTTTTTAAGTCTATCAAATGCTTCTATCAATTGCTCTTGAGAAGTATTTCCAAAAGAAATTCTTAAGTGATGTTTTCCAGCTTTACCAAAAGGTTCACCAGGAACCATATAGACTTTTGCTTCTTTAATTATTTTTTCCACAATTTTCATTGAAGATTTCCCAGTAGTTTGTTTGGGAAATAGGTAAAAAGCACCATAAGAAGAAGTTTCGCTTAACCACGGCACTTCCGAGACTAATTCCCTTGAGAGCGTATAGTTTTTCTCCATTTTAGAAATATTGTTTCTAATTATTTTGTCTTTATTTTCTAGCAATTTTAAGGCTAATAATTGAGATGGCTTTGGAGCACATATCGCAGTTGTATCTTGAACTTTGATCGCTTGCTCAATAAAGTCAAGGGGAGCATGGAAATATCCCAGTCTCCAACCAGGTATACCATAAGTTTTCGAAAAACTACTGATAGTTATTGTTTTATCCGAAATACTTTTGAAAGAAGCTATAGAAACATGTTTTTTTCCACTATAAGTGAAATACTCATATGTTTCATCACTAATAATCCATAACTCTTTGTTTTCAACTATTTCTACTAATTGCTTTAAATTACTTTTTTCGTATACATGTCCAGTAGGATTGCCAGGGGAAACTAGTACTATTGCCCGAATACGACCTTTCTTATCTAAGTCTAATGTTTTCTGGATCTGTTCGATTGGAATTTGAAAATTTTGTGTCATAGGAATATCTATTGGTTCTACGTTTAGAAGAGTCGCTGCCATTACATGATTAAAATAATATGGGGACATTAGAATTATTTTATCTCCAGGATCTGTAATAGTGTTTAACGCCACATGAAACCCGATATTAGCTCCAGGGGTCAGAATTATTTCTTCAGGATCAGCAGAAATATTATTCTCTTTTTTTAATTTATTAGCTAATTTATGTCTTAATTCTGGTATTCCAGGGTCTGGAGAATATTTATGAGTCTCTAGTAATTTAAGTTGTTGTTCGAATTCTTCAATTATATTTTTAGGGGGACCATAAAATGGTACACCCTGACCTAAACTAATGCATCCAGGAGTTTCACTAGCAAGTCTTCCTAATTTAACTAATGGTGGAGGTTGAGTATCCTTAACTCTTTGTGAGAAACGTTTTTTTCCCATCGTCTTAATATTTAATGCATATTGTTTTTGAATTTAGGTTTATGTTTTTGTTTGATTTCTATGAGAGGATGACATTTTTGTTAATTTTTTATTATTTTTTGTTCATTATATTGTTTTTTTGGTTGCCTTGGTTGTATTAATGATAATTACTTTTTTTCATTGAGGAATGAACAATTATATTACCTTTCTTTGTTTAGTCTTGTTTGATAAAAATGACGGAAGTCAGTACTGAGACAGTTTCTAAGTCCAAGGTTCTTCAACTTGGAAATCAAGCTACTGCTCGGGGGCTTTTGGATGGTGGTGTGAGATATTTTGCTGCCTACCCGGGTACTCCTTCCACAGAAATAATGGAAGAAGCGATTAAAATTGCTCCGGAATATGGGGCTATAGCCCATTGGTCTACTAACGAGGCTGTCGCTTTAGAAGAAGCAATTGCTGCTGCGATGTCTGGAAAATTTGCTGCTTTTGCTGCTAAACATGTTGGTCTAAACGTAGCTTCTGACCCTTTGAATAGTGTTTCTTACATGGGTGTTCCAGGAGCACTAGTCATGTGCATAGCAGATGACCCTGCAATGCACAGCTCTCAGAATGAACAAGATACCCGCTGGTATGGTCGTCTTTCCCACTTACCAATTATCGAGCCAATAGATGCACAAAGTGCTTATGATTTAGCAAAAAAAGCGGTAGAAATTAGTCATAAATTTGAGATTCCTGTAATCTTCAGGTTAACTACTCGTATTTCTCACGGTCTTGGGCCTGTTGAATGGAGTGAAAGAGTAGAACCTCCAGAATCAGAATTCAAAAAAGATCCTCAAAGATTTGTTACAATCCCTGCGAATGCCAGGAAAAATAAAATTAGACATCATAAAGTATGGAGTTCTCTTAAAGAATGGGTAGAGACATCTGGACTTTGGCAAGAATATAATAACGGAGGCAAAATAGGGGTAATTGCCACTAGTGTTTCTGGTGCATATTCTTACGAAGCAATAAAAAGATTTGAAGAAAAAATTGATCTTTTAATTCCATTTATTACACATCCATTACCAGAACAAAAAGTACTTGACTTCATAAAGTCCCATGATAAAATAATTATTGTTGAAGAACTTGACGATGTTTTGGAACGTGAAATAAAGCTATTAGCGTTTAATAATGGGGTTAATGTAGAGATCCATGGAAAAGACGTAATGCCTTGGGACTTTGAATTTAACACTAAAATTGTAGCTGAAGGCATTGCTAAAGCATTAGGCAAACCAGTCGAAAGTGAGAAATTCGTAGTAAAAGAAGATTTAATTATTCCACGTCCCCCCACATTCTGTCCTGGGTGTCCTCACCGTGCAACATATTTCGCGTTAGAGAGAGTATTTAAACGAAAAGACGCTATTTTTTCAAATGATATAGGATGTTATAGTTTGGGTGTTCTACCACCATTCCATGGAGCAGATGCATTAGTAGCTATGGGTGCTTCTTTAGGAATGGCCCCCGGCTTTGCATTAAGTAATCCTAATAAACCAATAATTTCAATAATCGGGGACTCAACTTTTTGGCATACAGGACTTCCTGGCCTTGCCAATGCAATTTGGCATAATATTAATTTGCTTGTTATCGTTATGGATAACGAAGTTACAGCAATGACTGGAATGCAAGAAAACCCGTCAGCATTATATTTACCAATGGGAGACAAATTAAGCATTGAGAAAGTTTCAGAAGCAATGGGTGCCAAAACATGGGTATTAGATCCTTTTGATGAAAAGACATTAAGAAAAACGATTAAAGAAGCCGCAGAAATGCCAGGGGTCAAAGTCATTGTTACTAGAAGAGCATGTGCAATTGTCGAGACTCATGAACTAAAGAAGAAGAATGAGCCACTTCCACCACCAGTAGAAGTAGACATGGAGAAATGTGTTCTCTGTGGAATTTGTTATGAAGATATGGCATGTCCCGCAATATCTCTAAATGTTGAAGAACAGAAAGTGGAAGTTGATCAAGCATTATGCACAGGCTGTGGTTACTGTGCTGTAATCTGCCCCAAAGACGCATTTTATGTTGTTGAAAGAAAGTTAGAGTAAGAAGAAGAACAGGTGATTAAGAGTGGAAATGAAAGATATTCAAAATATTCTTTTAGCGGGTGTTGGTGGCCAAGGGATTGTCAGTTTAGGACACTTAATATTACAATCCGCAATTAACAGCGGTTATAAAGTAAAAGGTGCTGAAACACATGGGCTCTCCCAGAGAGGAGGAACCGTAGTATTCCATGCAAGGATCGGAGATGTTATGGGCCCATTAATATCTAAAGGTGAAGCTGATTTCCTAATTTCCTTAGAATTAGCGGAAACTGCACGATATATTGAGTATTTAAAACCTAACGGCACACTCATAATGAGTACACGTACAATCTATCCAAACATATTACAGATAATCAACAAAAAATATCCTAAATTAGAAGAAATCTATGATGTGGTGTCTAAAAGAGCAAAGACTGTTTACGTTATTCCAACTGAATCCATGGCTTTAGAAATTGGTTCTGCAAGAGCAGAAAACTTGATACTACTAGGAGCTTTAATTAAACTTAATCCTATATTTGATTACGGGATCGTGGAAGACGCTGTAGCTAAAAGATGGCCTAAAGCTAAAGAAGTCAACTTGAAAGCCTTAAAAGCCGGTTATGAGTACTTAGAAAAATCTGGCGGTGCTACACTAAGCCATGTATTAGATAAAAAAGAGAAAACAATGTGAACTACCCCTTTCTTTTGCGAGGGGCTTCATGCTTCACAGAGGAGACTCTCTCCACAGGCGCTACGGGCCGTCCCAGCCCTGCAAGAAAAACATATACAAAAAAACATATGATGTTTTCGGCTTTCATTTAATCCCCTCCCTTGCGGAAGAGGATTTCCCGCCGAGAAAGTAAAATTATTATTAAGGTTTTGAAAACATCAACCAACGTTTATTTCTTTGAATATTTTATACCAATTGTTATTGAAAATCGTTTCATTTCGATTTTTTTATTAGCAAAAAGATTTGAATAATTATCAGTGAGGAATAAGTTTGTTGCTAAAATCGTCTTGTTAGGCGATGGTGCTGTTGGTAAAACTTCTCTCAAGAGAAGATTCGTCTACAAAACATTTGATCCGATCGAACAAATGACTATTGGAGCAGATTTTGCCAGAGTTACTTTAGAATTAAATGATTTTCAAGTAATACTCCAAATTTGGGATATTGCAGGACAAGCTAGATATAAAGAAATCGCCACTAGTTATTATCGTGGTGCAAAAGGTGCAATGATCGCTTTTGATGTTACTAGGGAAAGCACTTTTCAGTCTATTCCTAAATGGATTTCTATGCTTGTTCAAAACGCAGGGAAAATACCCTTTATGCTTGTTGGAAACAAGATAGACCTCGTTAACGAACGAGTAGTGTCTAAAGAAAGAGCTGAGAAATACGCAGAAAGCCTATCAGAATGGTTAGGTTGGAACGTTCCTTACATGGAGACCTCTGCAAAGACTGGTGAGAATGTAGAGGAAAGTTTCTTGATCTTGGCAAATAATGTATTAGACATAAGTTTGGGAGTATAATATCAATGATTGTTTTTTGAAAATATGTTTATTATAAACCTATTTTGTTTATATTTCTACTAATTACAAGATAACTGATCAAATACTTAGTAGTCAGAAGTCTAACATTTAAAACCACGTCAATTGTATTTTTATATGGTCAATTATGCCGAGAACTTCAGTAAAAAAAGAAGCAGGGACTGAAGAAGATTTAAAATGTTATTTTATTTCTCAATTTGAGCTTATCTCCAGAAAATGGTCTCTTTTTATAATAGCACACTTATATTTAGAAGGAGAAATGACTTTCTCTGAGATGAAGAAAAAGCTTGTTGGTTGCCATGGAGAAAGGATTTCTAATAAGATGTTGGCGGACAGATTAAAAGAACTTGAAGATGAGGGAATTATTACTAGAAAAGTAAAATCAGGGAGACCTGTAAGAGTGATCTATAAGCTTACAGAAAAAGGAGTAGATTTCAAAGATGTGCTTATTGAATTTAGTCGATGGAATAAAAGATGGACTAAAGAAGATAAGGACGCTATGCTTAGCAAACACTGTGAGCATTGTGCACTTAAAATACTCATTGAGACATTTGGATAATTAAAATTTGTTTTTTATTTTATTTTTCTTTAAGAATTATCAATACTATTAAACGAGTTTTTACTTAATTTAAGATAGCACTCGATGATGACCTCACCCCTCTGATAATGATGAAATCGAGGTAGCCTGAGAGTGCTTGTTTACAAAAAAATGACGAAAAAGACTTCATTAATTATGCAAAAGATAAAAAATTGGTGGACCGGCCGAGATTCGAACTCGGGGCCTCCTCCATGCCAAGGAGGCGCTCTACCAGGCTGAGCTACCGGCCCACAGCAAAAAAACTGCGAGCTATTGGTCTTTATAGTGCCAGGGTTTTTAGGGTTTACGTTTGAATACAAATTCATTATTGAACAAATGTAGGACTAGTATAACAGTTATACATAATCCCATTAAAGACATGTTTGGTTTTTTATTAGGAGAAGGGACACCAAAACAATAATATTGGTGAAAAAGTAGGTTATTTGATTAACAATGGTTAAAGTATTTCATATTGAAGGTAAGGAACTAAAAGAGTTAGAAGGAAATGAATTCGAATTTTATGATGGAGATGTGTATATAGTTGACAATGGGGATACTATTTACATTTGGTTAGGAAAAGACTCAGGAATCGATGAAAAAGGTATTGGGGCGTGGCTCAGTCATAAAATGGATCTGCAAAGACGTGGTGAACCAATAATCATAACAGTCACTCAGGATGAAGAACCTGAAGAGTTCTTGGAATTAGTAAAATTTAGAGTTGTTGATGCAGATACACCTGGATTTTTGAGACACGCAAAACTAGACATGGTTGAATATAAGATGTACAAAGTAGAAGCAGATAAACAGACACGTTACTTTGATAAAGCAACCGTCAAAGAAGTACCTATTTCTCAAGACTCTTTGGAAAGTGATGATGTATTCGTTTTAGACGGTAATGATGTTATCTATGTATGGTTTGGTAAGAATTGTAACATTGAAGAGAGAAGAGAAGGAAGTAAATTAGCCCAACTAATTGATAAAGAAAAACATCGTTTTCCAGTAGTTTATTATGTTGAGGAAGGAGAAGGAGGTAAAAGAGAAAAAGCATTCTACGAGTTATTAGATAAACTCAGCGAGATAAAAGATTCTGTAGTTTCAGTTGAAGATAGCAGAGAAATGAAATATCGTGTTTTTAAATATGAAAAGTAAAGGAAATAAAAAAGTGCACCAGAAACACTATAAAATAAGGCAATATCTGATTTTTAGGTTTATTACTGTTTATTGAAAAAAATTGAGACATATCTATTTTAGATTTGTTGTATTTTCCAGAATAATTTGTATTTAAAAGCAGTATCTCCTTTAAGAAAAATTTTACCCTTATTTTCTTGAAATGGTGGGCTGGGGCGGACTTGAACCGCCGATCACCACCACCCCAAGGTGGTATCCTACCAAGCTAGACTACCAGCCCATGCTTGCTATTGTAATTGATTTGTGCTTGAAATATATTTTTTTCCGTTGGGTACCAATGTAATTGTGTTTTTGAGTTGTTTATGGTGTGTTTTGATGCGAATAGCTTATGCTGTGAAGATTTATTATTTCTTTATTTCAGTTAGTAACTTTAAGTAAGTTAAGTACTATATTCTCCAATATTTTCTGATATATCCCTGGGCGTGCGAAGTATATTTTTTAGCAATTCTTGATACAGGCATTTGTTTTGGAAGAGACATGCCTTTACCAGTTAGACCCCTCAAGAAATAGATAAATGCTTCTCCGAGATCTGGAAGTTTGTAGCCGCCCTCAATCACTAAGACGATTTTTTTTCTTACTTTTTTCGGTAAAGAATCAACTAAGAGTTTACCAGCGTATTCAAAAGCATCATAATTTAGGGAAAGTTTTCCATAAGGATCCCCTTTTAAAGCATCAAAACCAGCACTTACAATTACTGCTTCTGGTTCATATTCTTGAATTACAGGGATAATAGTACTTTTAAGGGCATATAACCAATCATTGTTATTACTATACACTGGCGTTGGAACATTAATGTTATGACCTATTCCGTCTCCAGAACCAATTTCGTTAGGGAAACCAACACCAGGGTAGCATTCGTAAGGATCACAATGAATTGAAGTGGTTAACACCTTATCTGTTTTAAAGAAAATAGATGCAGTCCCGTTTCCATAATGATTATCTATATCGTAAATTAGCACTTTATTTAGACCTTTTTCTTTTAATAATGTTTTAGCTGCTACTGCGGCATTATTGAAAAAACAAAAGCCCATTGCAGCATTTTCAGTAGCATGATGCCCAGGAGGTCTTGTCAAGGCGACCGCTATTTTTTTCTCATTAAAAGAAGCTAAAGCCGCGTGTTTACTTGCCCCAACTGCAAGCATCGCAGAATAGTATGTATATTTGTTTGTTCTTGTATCTGCTGTGATCCATGTTGGTGCTTTCTCGGTGGCTAATTTAATATATTTTAGAAGCTCTTTACTATGAACACTGAAAACATCTTCCTCTAATCCTTGTTTCGCTTTTATCCATTTAACATCGAATTCTGATTGCTTTAGACTGTTAATTAAAATATCAAGTCGTACAGGAGTTTCAAGATGGCTTTTTCCCATGTAATGTTTTTTCATATCCTCATGATAAAAAGCAATTATTTGCTGACCCACTTTAACCGCCTATTTACAAGAACTAAAAATATTCATCAAGCTTTTTTTTAGTATTATACTTCTCCGAAGTTATTTTTTGTTCTAAGTCCTTAGAATTTATTTCTCCTTTAGCATATTTTATTAATTGCTGTGCAAGTGTTTTACCAAATTTAGGTAGCCGAGCAATTTCATCAACGGTAGCTGCAGCAATCTCATGAATGGATGGATAACCATTATCATATAATATTCTTGCACGAACTCTGCCGATGCCAGGTATTTTGATTAATTCAAGTAGTTCTTTTTTAACTCCATATTTTACTCTAAATTGTAGTTCTGTTAAAAATTCTTTTTCTTCATCATATGAAAGAACTCGTGCTATCTCTGATGCAGAGTATAAAAGCCAGTCTGCTAAATTCACTATGGATAAGATATCTCCAGAACCTATGCCATACTTCAGAATTATGTCATTTTCATGGACTTCATTTATCCAATCATTCAATACTAACGCAGTTTTTAACGCTTGATATTCTAGTAACACTTCAGAATTAGTTTCCGGTAGATCCGTTAATAAATAACTCATCATTTGTTGGTATATCTCATCTAATTGTTCTTCTTCGCTTTTTTTAGTGAAAAATGTTCTCATATCAGGGGTTGTGGCTATTAAATGTAGATATGAGAGTTCTGGAACTTCAACCAATGTACTGGCCTTCTCAAGACCTTCCTTAATTATCACTGCAGTTAGAGGATCGACATATAATTCTGCTACTCGCGTTCCCAATCTAGTAGGTTCAAGTGGTATTCCTTGTTTAATAAGACCATTAATTTTTAACATCGAGAGCACATCTTTAATCCTCGTTTCAATATAGCTTATAGCTGAACCGTAAACATATCCAAAGAAGGTTAATTCAACAAATTCCAGAATCTCCTCTAAATTTGTGGAGTCACCTGTCACAATAAGTGAGAGCGTTAACTTACGTAAAACTGGTTCAACACCTAAGTTGCTCATTATAGGCTCTGTCTCAGCGTTAATATAGTTTTTAAAAATAAAGTCCTTAGTTTTTTTATTTGTTGCAGTAACTATTGCTTCTCCCACGTCATCATATTGTGGTCTTCCAGCCCTCCCAGCCATTTGTTTATATTCGTTCACAGGTATCCATGTGTTTCCATAACCCATTTCATACCTTCGCAAGGAACGAATAACTACTACTCTTGCAGGTAAGTTAACACCAGCAGCAAGAGTCGGAGTACTAGATATTACTTTCAAGATATTTTGTTTAAACGCTTGCTCAATTATTTCGCGGTGTGTATAATGTAAACCAGCATGATGAAAAGCAGTTCCATTTTTTATGACCTTTACTAGTTTATCCCGAATCAAAGTTTTCTCTCCGATATTTTCTATTTGTTCTGCAAGTGTTTTAAGAGCCTTTTTCTCATTTACGTTTAATTCCTGCTTTAATTTTTTACCAATTTGTTCCGCACTAGTTTCTGCACTTGCTCTTGTTGATGCAAAGACAAGTGCTTGGCCACCTAGGCGATATGCATCTATTGCAAGAGTGATGTAAGGATCTTTGAATTCATTTTCTAATTCAATTTCTTCCCCATCTTTGAATTCAATTACGTTGTCGAAATAAACTCCTTCTTTTAGCTCTACAGGTCTCCATTTGCTTGTTATTAATTCTGCATCTAGCCAGTCTGCGATCTCTTTGGCATTACTTATCGTTGCAGAAAGAGCCAAGACTTGTGCAATAGGATATTTCCTTCTTATTTGAGTTAAAACAATTTCTAGTACAGGACCTCTATCTTTAGAGCCCATAAAATGAACTTCATCACTTATAATTATACTTAAAGTTTCTAGCCAACCAGGAATTCTCCTCAATATAGAATCGAATTTCTCATTGGTGGTAACTATTACGTCATAATTTCCCAACCAACCATCATCACTATCATAATCACCAGTTGTCATTATTGTTTTAAATCCTAAAGGGGTAAGAAAGGCTTTTAATTCGTCATATTTTTCTTTAGCTAAGGCTTTTAATGGAGTAAGATAAACCGCTTTTCCGCCATTATCTAATAGTCTTTGTGCAATAGCTATTTTCGCGATTAAAGTCTTTCCAGAGGCCGTTGGGATTGATACTACTAGATTTTTTCCCTCCTCAATAAATCTTGTTTTTATAGCTTCTGCTTGTGGGGGATATAGCTTTTGTATACCTTGTTTCTTTAATATCTCAATGATCTGGTCGTCTATGGGAAGAGAGTCTACCAACATTTTACAATTAACCTCTTTCTATTGAAATTAATAATATTATAAGAAAAAAATATTGGTTTTATTCTATTAATAATTATTATTACTCTAAAAAAGAAAAAAGAAATAATACTTTGTTCTAAAAGAGGAGAAATGTTTATAGTTATACTTTTTACTTGCTATAAATATGACTGAAGCTAAATTAGAGCCAGAGATACTTGAAGAAGTTATAAAAATTAGAGAAGACATACATATGCACCCGGAATTAGGGTTTGAAGAAGTCAGAACTTCAAAACTAATTGCTGAAAAACTTAAGGAATTAGGGTTTGAAGTACAAGAGAACGTCGCTAAGACCGGTGTTGTTGGTCTTCTTAAAGGTGGAGCGGGAGAAGGAAAAACTATTCTTGTACGAGCAGATATTGATGCATTACCACTACAAGAGATGAATGATGTTTCATACAAGTCGATATATGATGGGAAAATGCATGCGTGCGGCCACGATGCCCATATTGCCATTGCACTGGGTGTCGCAATGAAACTTGCGAGAATTAAGGACCAATTAAAAGGGAATATTAAATTTGTATTCCAACCTGCAGAAGAAGGACCGGGTGGTGCAAAACCAATGGTTGAAGCGGGTGTTCTTGAAAATCCCAAGGTAGATGCAGCAGTTGCTTTGCACGTTGCGGGCTTAATTCCGGAAGGTATGATTGCTACAAAACCTAAAGAATTTACTGCGGCTGCTGATGAATTTCATGTGATTTTAAAAGGACCGGGTGGTCATGGTTCTGCACCGCATAATACTAAAGATTTAGTGGCCATTGGGAGTTTAGTTGTTCAAGCATTAAATATGATTACAGCTCGTGAAGTTGATCCTTTAGAACCAGTAGTAATTACAGTTGGTAAGTTTAGTGGAGGCACACGCCATAATATTATTGGAGACAAAGCAGAAATTCACGGTACAATTAGATCATTTAACCCGGAAGTTCGAGATTATGTTAATAAAAGAGTAAAAGAGATAGTAAAAGGCATTTCGGAATTATTTGGTGCTGATGTTGAAATTGAGATGATAAGAGGATATCCTCCGGGATATAATGACCCCAAATTAACTGAGTTAGTAGTAAGAGCTGCCAAAAAGGCCATTGGTGAGGAGAACGTAGTTACTGATATTAAGCCAATAATGGGGGCTGAAGATTTCTTTGAATTCAGCAATGGCGGTAAGATTCCTGCCGTAATGTTTTGGGTGGGGGTATACAACAAAGAAAAAGGATATATTTATGAGAATCATTCATCGAAGTTTGACTTAGGGCCAAAAGCATTAGAAACTGGCGTTTTAGTAATGAGTGAGGTTGTAAAAGAATATCTATCCTCTTAATTTTTATCTAAGGCACAGAATTTTATATTATGGCCTTCTTATTTTTCCAGGTTCTGGTTGATAAAGCAATCCATCTCTAATGTAACGTTCTATTAAGGAACGTACAAGCTCAGGATTCATCCCCTCTTTTTTAGCTCTTTTTAAAACAGCCTCAATTTCAATCATTTCTTTTTTAGGCCCACTTAACTCACTCACCAGATCTAATACTTTTTCAGCAGCACTTCTCTGTCTAGCACCAATCCCACTAGCTAAAAGATCTACGTCAAATTGTTTTGCCTCTTCATCCCAACCGACTTGTCTTAGGGAAGCCTTTACTAATTCAATAGCCGCCTTTGCATCGTCTTTTGTTACTTGATCTCTTAGAGCGACTCTAGCTCTTGCCTCTGCTAAACGAATTATTCCTTCTAACTGTCTTGCGGTTATTGGAATTCTAACTAATCCATCCGCAGATTCTTTACCTAATTTTCTCATTCCAACATAAAATTCCTCTATTTCATGTGCTGCTTCTTTAGAGAGCACAGGATGACAATGCTCTTTTGCATACAAAATATATTTTTTAAGAAAATCAGGCGTAATATCTGCTTCTGCTTCTGCTGGTATTCCTGAGCGGTGAAGTTCAAGAATATGTCGCGCTCTTTTACGATCCATTTCTTCATCAGGAATATCTTGAATTATAAATATGAGATCAAAACGAGAAATAATAGTGGGACTTAGATTAATATTTTCTACTGCCGGCTTAGTACGATCATATCTCCCAAATCTAGGATTAGCTGCCGCAAGAATTCCAGTTCTTGCATTGAGAGTAGCAACGATTCCAGCTTTAGCAATTGATACTGTATTATGTAGAAGCAGACCGTTACTATAGAAATTCTGAGTTGGTTCAACGGTAACATCATATACCCACTTACACCGGTATTTATCACTATTAGGGATCTTACGAACCTTAACTACTTTTGTCCAATCAAATATTGAGAGAAGTCTTATTGTTTTAGTGAAACTCTTTAAATTTAGCTTGTTACCTTGCTTAGAAACTAATTGATAATTACTTGAAGTTGAAACGATTTCTTCTCTTTCCTTTAGCTTTTGTATAATTGCATTAATTATTTCTTCCAGGTCCGTTAAGAAGTATTCTTCTTGATCATATAATAATAGACTATTATTTATATTAAGATATTTCATAATATCTTTAAGATAATTCATTAAAGGCGTTGACAAAGAGGTTTTCATCTTTTTTTTATCATGTTCGTTATTAAGAGAATCCCGAAGAAGATAATTATCCGTTGCTGTTAGTAATTCTCTAAACTTATCTTGATAGCCCGGATTTATAGTTATTTCAAATCCTTTGTTTGGTTTCCACTTTACTTTTGTGGGAATGCCAAAAGTGAGCAAAAAATCCTTTATATCCATTGCTAATGTTTTAGATGGGACAATAAAGGCTTGCTTGGGTTTTTCTATACCATATTTTTTAACTAACCCTTTTAAGAATTCTATTCTTTTTTCAATTGGAAGTATAAATTTTTCAGAAGGAATTCGAATTAATGAGTTATAGTTAGTAATTACCTTTCCTAAACCAATTTTTTCTAGAGAATCGTGTTTTAAGTTTTCAAGTTTTATTGGAGCCGGAGCATAATAACCTTCTTTCACATTGTTTGCGGGAAGTGTTTCTATTTTTCCATTATTATATACGTAGATAGGATGCTCTTCAGTTACTGTTATCTTAGCACCGTTTTCATAGATGATCTGAATAAAGAATTCAGGAGCTTCATGTCTGCTTACACGGTCAATCTTTACAGGATAATTTTGATCAAAATTAGTAGAATAAACATACAAGGATAAATCACGAATGGGCAATATTTCACAATTTACACCATTAATTTTTCTTCCGGGATATTTTTCA
>JAMOVR010000171.1 GCA_027061945.1 Candidatus Heimdallarchaeota archaeon | reverse complement strand
ACCATACTTCTTTTTAAGTTCTTGTAAATGTTCCTGTAATATTTGCTGTCTTTTTTGCTGAGCAATTTTCTCTTTTAACTCCATAGTTAATTTATTTAAAGGGATAACACGTTTAGGCTGCAGCTCTTTCACCCAAAAGATATAATAAAACCCATGAATCTCTATTGGCTTCGTAAGAGCATTAACCTTAGGTTCTCCTAAGGCCTTTTTTATTTCCGGCCTCAACTTCTCAAATGATATCCACCCCATCTCACCCTTTTTCCATTTAGTAGAAGGATCTATAGAATATTTTTCAACTATTTTAGGAAAATCTTCAGGTTTTATTTTAGCCTCTGCAAACACCTTTTGGGCGTGCTCAGGAGACATTACTACAATTCTATACAATTTTAGCCTTGCTGGCATGGTAAATTCTTCAATATGGGATAAATAATAAGACTTGATAACAGCCTCATCAATTTTAAGATTTTTTTCTAAATAATCTAAAGCATATACCTGAGCTAAATTTTTTTGTTTTTCTAACTCTAACATTATCCGAACATCTTTCTTTTTATCCATCCCACTATCTAAGGCTGCTTTATAAAACAACTTGGTCTTTAATATAGCCTCAAATAGCGCCCGATCTGTCGGCTCTACATTCTTTGGTATCAAATATTTTTGGAATAATTCAACATCTTGGTCAGAAATTTGAACACCAGACCCCTTACCTAAAATACGCTCTGCATTCCCCCATGAAGGATATAATAAAATCAATATCATTAACAAAACTCGAAATAATATTCTTGTTCTCATTCTCATAAATAACTTTGCAACTCCTTAAATCCTAATTAAATAATTTTCAAAAATTCAAACAAAATGTCATATCCTGCTTATCTAACTTATAATGAGAAAATATATTATCACAAACCTTACCACAAGCCTCTTTTTTACTATCAAGCCCCATTAACCCATATATATTGCCCATCATTTTATACCCCATCGGATAATAAGGATGATATTTCAAAGTCATCTTTAATTTTTGTAGTGAATCAAGCAGCCTTCCAGCCATTAAAAATAAAGAAGCTTGTACATGATAAAGCTTATAAATCGACTTCCAATAACCCAAATTCCTATCTACAATCTTGTTGAATGCGATAATATAAGATGAATACAAAAAATTTTTTCTTTGTCTTTCTACGAGATTAGACGCTGACTCTAAATCCTGCAACAAGAAACCTAAACAATTAGAAGCATATTCTTTTTTTAACATCTGCCCATAATAATAGGCTACCCCTAAAAAAACTAAAACACAACTCCCGCCACAGATAATACGAATGATAGGGCTTCGCATCAGTACATTCTTATTCATCATTTTTACTAAATGGCCAAATCAATCAAATTGAGGACTACATTATATTGAATTGATATATCATACTCACTAACTGAACCTTCTATCGAAATAGAGTAATTACCGATTGGTAAAAGTTGATAAAACCATCCTCCACTTCCAGTGACCAAATTCCACTTAGGATCTACAGGTCCGTAAACACCTAAAGGGCCTTTTAGAACAACTCTGACTCCTACCACTTCCTCTCCCAAATCATATTGACCATTATGATTGAGATCACGATAAACATGCCCCCCCACTACCCTCATGTTCCTATTCACATCTTCTGAAGCTATATCTTTTACTTGAGGCACTATCATATCCGCAGCCAACACAAATACATTAAAATCAATTCCATTTAAACTTAATCGCCCACCAATAAGTCCAATTCCTATATGGCTCAATACATGATCGAGCAAAGGTGATCCTTCCTTGCCTCCATTAAAGGCATCAATCAAAAGACCATCTAAAATTAAACCCGCTGCCTCCTCTATAGCAATAACATCTTCAAATACTACAGCCCCCATACTTTCTACCCAAAATAGGGGATTCACTCCAAAAGCTTGAATACGCTCCAACGGCCCGCTGCCATCTAAGGAAATATGGGAATAGTAGAGATTTTCTAACATATCATGGATATGCCCCTGAGCAGCCTGGGTTAAGCGCTCATCACAAAACAAAGGTGGCAACCCCTGATCCCATATCTCCGCCAAAGGCCCAATTTGCTCACGCAATTCCTGAACATCAAAGCCTAATCGCTCCGCCTCAGCCCAAGGGTTTTCCCTTACTTCATTAATGCGCTTAACAATAGCGGCTGTAATGCCAGATTGGCATATGTTCAACTCCTCCTGTGCTGCTGAAACAGCCGAGCAACAGAAGAGAATTACAAAGCTTGCTATAAGTAAGATATGTGCATATTGATTCTTTTTCATGGCAAAGAATTATATTACAATTTTAATGCCAACTTTGAGGATAAAGGCGC
>JAMOVR010000170.1 GCA_027061945.1 Candidatus Heimdallarchaeota archaeon | reverse complement strand
TATTCTCAAGAGATTGAAAAATATAAAAATAGTGGATTAAAAGATATACCTGCCGAAAAAATTGTAACAATTGGAAAACATATAGGGAAAATATTGAAAGACAGAAATGCCAAAACAACACAAATTAGAAAATTTCTTGATGCTGTAAGAAAAATCCAAGTCAGATTTGATAAAGATAGTGTTATTATGCTTAAACCGAAACTAGCATATACAGTGGGAAGACATAGAAATCTTGAACCACTTATACAAATATTGGATCCTGCTATAGATGCTGGTGCTAAAGATGAAGAATCCTTTAAAAAACTTGTTTATCTAATAGAGACAGTAGTAGCTTATCATCGTTTTTACGGCGGAAGAGACAACTAGGATTAAAGGGAGGCCATTATGTTTGAAAATAGCCAACATGAAAAGCCTATTTTGGGGAAAGTAATAGTTAGTGCAATTATACATTGTCATACAGGACTTCACATAGGAGCGTCTAAAGAAAATCTAGAGATTGGAGCTATAGATAGTCCTGTGGTACGCGACCCCATTACTCGTGAACCTTATATTCCAGGAAGTTCACTTAAGGGAAAAATGAGAAGTTTGTTAGAAAAAGTCTTACGGTTACCACCAAACCGAAATGGAGGAACTCAAAAGAATCCTATTTGGAGACACGAATGTGATACTAAGGATCAAGCTAAAAATTGCAAACTTTGCCGTCTCTTTGGCTCTACCGGAAAAGAAGGCGGAGGCAACTGGCCTTCTCGTTTAATTGTTCGCGATGCCTTCCTTACTACAGATTCCCTCAAAAAACTCGAAGAAATAGATACCGGCCTCCTTTATACAGAATGGAAGTGGGAAAATTCGCTAGATCGAGTTACCGCGGCGGCCAACCCTCGCCAGCTCGAGCGCGTCCCTCGTGGAACGGAGTTTAAATTCGAAATGGCTTATACTGTAGAGAGTAAGGACGATCTCGAAGAGGATTTAAAAAATATCAAAACCGCCCTTAAACTCCTTGAAATGGACTACCTTGGTGGTCATGGCTCCCGCGGCTATGGGCAGGTAGAGATATGCAATCTTCGATGTCAAGTAGTACGTATTAAAGACGGAAAATTGAACCAATTTGAACCTATGGAATTTAAAATTGAAGAAATAGAAAATAAATTCCAAGAGGGAGAAAATTGATAGATTATGTTTTTTTTTAAACTTAAATTTAAAAGTTTTACCCATTTCGGAGAAACGGGGATAGATTTGGAGAACGTTTCCGAGTGGGTGGGGGCTGATACTTTTTTTTCTGCATGGCTCAATGCTATACGCATCTTTCTTGGTGTACATAAGGTAGAAGAAATATGTCAAAAGTTTTTAAATGGTAAGCCTCCGTTCAGGATATCCAGCCTTTTTGTTTATTACAAAAACATCTATTTTTTGCCACGACCTTTGTCTGCTTCTCTCAAAAACCACGTGGCAAAGGAGCTTGGCACTCATCTAAAAAATTTCAAGAAAGTGAAGTGGATTCCTCATTTAAAGTATTCACGTTGGTTGAAAAACGAGCTTGGTGTTGAAGATGTAGACAGCACTTATAACACGCAGGAAGAAAAATATTCTTCGGCCTTCAAAAAGATTATTCGTCCGCGTGTGGCGCTCGATCGAGAAACAATGGAAAGCAACCTTTATCATGTTGGCTATCTCAAGTTTGAAAAAGATGCTGGATTATGGGGAATAGCTGTAGGAACCGAGCAGGGTCTTGAATTGTTTGAGACTGGCCTCTTATTTCTCGGAGAGATAGGCCTTGGCGGAGAGAAAACCTATGGTTGCGGTCAGTTTGAAACAGAATTTGTAGCACCAGATGAACAATTTAAAGAATTGATTTTCGGCGGTTTTCCACACCGGGTGCTTGTTTCTCGTTACATTCCAACATCTCCAGAAATATTAAAACTTCCACAAACTTTTGAAGCTTACCGTCTCGGGATTTCCAGAGGATGGGTAACAAGTGGTAGAATAGGCTTTCCTATCAAGCGGAAAGCAGTTCGTTATCTTTGTGAGGGTTCTACTTTTACAGGCAATATTACTGGAAGACTTGTAGATATAACCCCAAGAGGCTTTTATCCGAAAAAACTTTCTCATAAGATTTATAGATATGGCCTAGCACTTGCTTTACCTTTTTAGAGGAATTTAAGATGAATAATCTTCTTGAAACTAGAATGTTAGCTTTCCAGTTGTTAAGTCCGCTTCATATTGGGACTTATGTAGAAAAATATACTCCTTTGGATTATCTTATTCTGGGGAACGATTTATATTTGATTAATGAAAATAGATTATTTGCTTTGCTGAAAGAGAAAAATCTTATTTCCGAATATGTGTCT
>JAMOVR010000169.1 GCA_027061945.1 Candidatus Heimdallarchaeota archaeon | reverse complement strand
GAGGCGGTGTTGATCCGCTGGGCCATGACGTCGGAGAAGGTGATACGGGCGCCTTTGAAGGCCGAGGTGTTGAGGTTGGCCACGTTGTCGCCCACCACGCTCATGCCGTGGCCGAGGCTCCTCAAACCGCTTGTTCCGGCGAAAAGGGCATCTGTCAAACCCATGACTTTCCTCCTAAACTTTAATTTTTTCTTTGAAACAAATTATCTTATCTCATCCTAATCATATCTTCTAATAATTGGTCCGAAACCGTGACTACTTTGCTATTACTCTGAAAAACTCTTTGTAAGGTTATTAGATTTATCATTTCCTGAGCAATATCTACATTGGAAGCTTCTAATGCACCAGAAACTATACTTGCTGGAGCAGCATCGCCTGGTTCGAAGATAGCTGGTTGAATACCTGGAGGTGCTTCAAAAAGAGTATCTCCTACACGCTTTAAAAGTGTATCCGACGTGAAAGCTCCCAAAAGAACTTGAGCAACTTCCAAGGTTTGATTATTACTATATGTAGCGTGAACTATTCCTTCATTATCAATATAAATATCTTGCAAAAATCCTGGAGCATAACCATTTTGCTCTTGAAAAAAACTAACAAATGGGGAAGCATAACTAGTAATAGAATTTTGATCAGATTTTAAATTATCATTTTCATCATAGAATAATCCAAAATCTAAAAAGAGAGGGAGGGAATCTTCACCATTCAAATTAAGCTTTATTAAAGCAGCATTATCATCGACATCTAATTCAGGTATTGCTTGTTTAGCTTCTGAGCCGTGAACAAGTTCTACTCCTGTTATTTGTTTAACAAAACCGTTTTCATCAAATGTAATGGTGCCAGAAGCTAGAGGTTCTTGGTCACTTGGATTAGAAATAATTATAAATTCATATTCGTTTTCGTTAGTAGTTCTATCAAAATAGAACGTAAGTTCCTTTTTTTGTCCTTGGGGAGTTGTTATAGGCACTTTTAAAATCCAATCGTAAGCATTTGAGCTAATGGGAGGGTCATTTTCAGGATTCCAAGCTTGAGATAAAGGTTGATCTTCTTTTTCAATTTCTACTGATGAATCAAGATTAAATCTTAAATTGACATAAGTTGTACCTTTTCCAGATAGATTTTTAGGAATGACTATTTCTCCTGTCCCAGCAACATTAGTACCGAAACCGTTTAATTGTTGTCCTTTTAACGATAGACCAGAGGGATTAACAAGTTTGACATAATTTTCATCAAAGTTTTCAAGATGGAACATTCCGTTCCTAGTATAGTAGGTTTTTCCTGTCTTTGAATCGTAAACCATAAAAAATCCTTTTCCATGAATTGCTAAATCTGTTGGAACATCTGTTACATTAATGGAACCCTCTAGAAAGAAAGTGTCTATAGATTCTAATTGGGTACCTAATCCTACTCCATTGCCGTATTTACCAGCATGAACGGAAAAAATATCCGAAAATATAGGACGATTACCTTTAAAACCATATGTATTAAGATTGCTTAAATTATCAGAGGTCACACTTATTCCCTTTGCCATATTAACTAAACCAGTTCTCCCAACATACATTGATCCAAAAAGGCTCATGATATCCTCCTAGTTATCACTTTATTTCTTCCCATGTCTTCATTTGAAGATTCCTGTTGAGAGTTATCTTTGTTAGGAATAACAATATTTTCTTTAATACTTTTGACTTCAGAAATATCTATTTTTTTAGTACCATTAAACATAAAAAATGGATTTTTCTCTTCGAAAGAAACGGAAGATATTTCCCCACTAACAATAAGTTTCCCTGGAAAGTTTTTGTCATCATATGATAAAGACAAAATATATGTCCCATCAGGAACAACTTCCCCATTTTCATCTGTAGCATCCCAATTTATTAAATGTTCTCCGGGGGAGAGCGCTCCCAGATCTAGGTTTTTTAACGTTTTGCCACTTTCTAAGGAAACTATTTTAATTTTTAAGTTTGAAATTGGTTCATCTAATATTATTTTTGCCCCTAAAAAGTTACCATTTTTCACCAGAGCTTCGTTTCCTTCAATCTCAACTATTTTTCCTATCATAGAAGCATAAGTATGAAAGCTATTAATTTTGTTTGCTTCTATTAATTCATTAAATTTTTCATTTAACGCATAGAGCTCATCTAACTGATTAAAAAGAGCTAGCTGTGTAGCCATTTCGTTGTTTTCTAAAGGATTCATAGGATCTTGGTATTGAAGTTGTTTAACAAATAGAAGCATAAAATCGTTTCTATCTAAAACTTTTTTAGGTGTGCGTGTTTTTGGTTTATAAGGATTAATCTCTTGAAAAAGCTTATTTTCTGTTTGTATTTTTTCCATACTACTCTCCTAAACTAGGATATCTATA
>JAMOVR010000168.1 GCA_027061945.1 Candidatus Heimdallarchaeota archaeon | reverse complement strand
CTAAACTATTCATGGCCGGTAGGTAACCTTTGTCAGCTGCTTTTTTCAACCACCTGATAGCCTTGTTGCAATCTTTTGGCACTCCGTAGCCTTTCCCATACAGCCAGCCAAGATTTTTACAGCTCCACATTACTCCGGCCTCACAGGCCTTTTTGTAGAGAGATGCTGCTTTAGAAACGTCGTGTGGTACTCCCAAGCCCCTCATATACAGCACGCCAAGGTTATTACAGCTCGACATCTCCCCGGCCTCACAGGCCTTTTTGTAGAGAGATGCTGCTTTCTTATATTGATCATCCTCATCATATTCATTAGCGAATTCGAATAATATTTTTGCTTGATCCAAAGGAGTATTAACTGCAGCAGTAAGCAATACTTCTTTAACTCCCTTCATTTTATAAATATAGTTTATTGATTTTTTTAAAGCTTTTATAGAAGATAAAGAACAGTCGCTACATAATTCAGGCTCATTATAAGCATCATGAACACCCAAAAGATCCAAGCCCGATTCTTTAATCTTGCCACCTAAGGCTCGTGCGGCTTTCAAAAGCAACAATACTGAAGAGTCACTAAAAATATCAAATCCTTTATAAATGGCTTCTCTTAAGGCCTGTTGCCCTTCTATCATCTCTATAGTTACATAACCATTTTGAACGCTTACTACGTGAAGTTTTATGTTTTCCTTTTGTAGGAAAGGATTTTGATCTAGCTCACCTTGTATTTTGTACTTAAGATCATCCCATGCCCTTACATTCTCAGTATAAAAAGTTGTAAGCATTATGACCATAAGCATGTTGAATAATAGACCGGTTCTCCTCATTTTTATCCCTCCACATATTTGGCATAAGGATTACTAATAATTTGATTTGATTACTGAATAATGTTATCTAATAAAAAGAATTTCATTTATTTTTTGGGATGGGTTCAAGGCCGTATCTGCATTCTTGCCAACTAAATACAATCTCGAAATACCCGCCCTAAAACTACAATCGCTGAGGATAGCACTGCGTCCAGAAATGATGAGAAAAATAGACTCAGTCCAACATTATTCTCTCCAAAAAATTCTTGATATAATTTTTGTGATTAAACTATCTTAATCCTCCATCCTTATACTTATAATAGATATTTTCTAACTTATCGGCCAGATTATGTCAATTCTAATAAAAAGGATATCCATTTATTCAGGAAATGGATGCCCTTTTATTCATTGATCAAGTGTTAAGGGAATAGGGATTATCGTCTTTCTAGAGAGGTGGGTTTTCTCTGCTTTCATAGGAGTTCTTCCATAAGCACATAATCTACAATATTATAGTTAAGTCGGTTAACTCCATAAAAACTTCCTAAAAAGTTTTTTAATCGAGATATTTCTGGGGCTGTTGTGTGGTCTATCAACAGAGGCGAGATTTGAGATCTATGAATATTTGTCAGTTTTATTTTAGGTGGAAAATATTGCCTTAACAACCCATTCATATTTTCATTCTGCGATTGCTTTGTATTGAGCAAATTCTAGGCAAATTATCTTGGAAATAATAGATTTAATTTTTGTTCTATTTATCGTAATTTTGCCTTTTTACAAACTGGACACCATTTTTTTGTGAAACCCACTACATGATCTCTATCGCATGATTTGCAAATGTAATGGCCTCGCTCACATATTTTAAAGTCTCTAGTGCTTATTATTTTTCCGCACTTATCACATTTACGTTTAGTAACCATATATATCATCTCCTCTTAGTTTATGTGTAATGTTGATAGAACTTTGGAATTAAGCATAAAAGTCCATTTATTTGGTTCGACCATTTTCATTAATAAGTTAAGTAACTTTCTGGATGTATCACAATTAATACTCTATTTTATGTTTTTCTTTGATATCCCTGAAGTTGTTTTATCAATGAGAATAAAAATTTTTCAATTATTCATCAACTATAAATAAATGCCTTTTATCTCTCGGCTCAATTCAGCGGGCAAGGGGAAAAGGAAATGGTAAATGGATTTTCTTTATTATCCCTCAATGCCGCATCAGTGTCTCTAAAATCTTTCTCGGGGCCCTTCTTTAAGACACGGATAAAAGGACACCCATTTAGTTCTCCCTTTATTTTTTAAAATCCTTCTACCGTGGTGGAGTGGACAGGTTCTTTTTCAAAGTATGGACTTTAAAATCTCCCCTAACCCCTCTTTAAAAAAGAGGGGAATTTGAAGAAAGAAATACAAAAGGTTATCCAATTAGTGTTCAGAATTGCTCTCCCTCCATTGCCAAATTGTCGCACAGGCGTGACAAAGGCTGGTTGGGTTTCTTGTCTGTAGCGACTGTGAGCAATTTCTTGCAGATTCTTGGCGAAGCGGAGCGGCTGTAAGTTGTGCTGTTTGAGCCTGCTGAAGGCAGGCGA
>JAMOVR010000167.1 GCA_027061945.1 Candidatus Heimdallarchaeota archaeon | reverse complement strand
CCTGCAAAAAAACATATGTTGTTTTCGGCTTTCATCCCCTCCCTTCCAAAAGGGGATTTCCCGCCGAGAAAGTTAATAATTTAACTGCTAATTACTTGTCTTCAATTATAATGACTTTTTTGCATTTACTGATTTTTCAATCTATTATTAGATGTATTTATTAATTTCTTAGCACCAGATATTAATACTTATGAAATTCAAAATAAAGAAGATCAATAACAATTTACAAAAGATTATTATTATGCCCACGTTATTTGATAATACAACTTACAGGAACGCCCAATTGTATTTATTCATGAAATTTTATTTAATATTTACAAGCATTAGTTATTCACTTGGTTATTACTTATACCAGAGACATCCAAGCAATAAACAGTTATTTATGTGGGGTTTCTATTTACTCATATTGGTTGAAATATTCCTTTTTTATTATTACTATGAGAAGATAGGTGAAAAGTATCTTTTACTTAATACAAAAGAAAAAAGTGTTCAATATGAATATAGTACAAAGCCAATTCATGGTATTAAGAAATTAATTCTAACTAGAAGAAGTTTTACTATTTTTAATGAACCACCTAAAAAAGAAAATTTTTGGGATATTATTAAATCCCAGATACAAGGAATTGGCATTATGAATAATATTCTAAAAAACTATTATTTTGAATGGAATATTATTGTTTCTACTGAAGATAAAGAATTTGAAATTTTTATGATTGAAAGTAATGATAGCTCTCAATTTTATAAAACACTTCTAAAAATGTGTTTGTACTTAGCTGACAATCTTTCCTCTGAACTAGTAGTAGACGATAACTATAACAAAATAATTTACAAAAAAAATAAGATAG
Organism: Candidatus Heimdallarchaeota archaeon; assembly: GCA_027061945.1. Taxonomy (GTDB): domain Archaea; phylum Asgardarchaeota; class Heimdallarchaeia; order Heimdallarchaeales; family JAJRWK01; genus JAJRWK01. The sequence goes on along the minus strand of JAMOVR010000167.1, from coordinate 8,546 downwards.
TAGCTCATGAAGCTAAACAGTCACAACTATTTGCTAAGGAAGTAATTAGTAGTAATGAAATAAAGAGAAGGAGAGTAGAAATAATACATAAAATGGTTGGGAATAAAAGAATACTATCTGTGAAGATATCTGTATCAATAAAAAGCATTTTCAAAAAGATCTTTACTCTATTTTTTATTTTATTACTATTAGTTATTAATTTATTAGCGTATATTAATAATCTTAATTCAGAATTATTTAGTAATCCTATTTTTTTAGAATTTTCAAATTTACAAGTAGTAATATTTTTTGTTACTTTTCTCTGGTTTTTAATAATAAATGAAATAAGCAATTATCATATAAAATTAGTTTATGATACAAAGAAATACATTTTTTCTCTACAGAAATTTTCTATGTTTAGAAAAAAGAAAAAATTAATTCCTTTGAAAGAATTTATAGATATAAGGATAGTTGTAGTTACCCCATTTTATACGTTCTTAGAAATTACTACTTCAAAAGAAAAGATTTTACTTTTTAATAAACATCTATCGTTAGAAGATTCTAATTTGATTTATTCAGCGCTCTTAGAAATTCTTGACCTAGAAAAATTAGAAAAAACAAACTCTGAGTATTTATGGAATAAGAAATAATTATTACTAAGAGAAAAATAAAGTAAGTAAGCTACATCACTTGCTTTTGCGAGAGAATTTCAGCTTCATCAAGAACACTCGCTCCGAAACTATTCCCTGTAAGAAATAGTTAAGATTAAATCTGACGGTATTTTTTCCAACAAGCACTACAAGATGGACCATCTTAACCCAGCTTTCAAAATATTCAAAAACATTATGATCTCAAGCTACTTCACAATAACATGAACCACAATCTAAATATTCGATTTTTTGGTCTTAGCTTTTTGTTTTTTCCGATTTCTTCTTAGTCTCCTTGTCTAATTATTGTCGGATTAATTAACTCTTCATCATTATTATTTTCCTTCTCTTCTAATCTTGATAAAATCAACAAGTAAGTTGTATTATAGTGAACACATAGCATGAAGTATGTGAGAACTTGTCTAAGTCATTTCATAGCGAATAAACGAATTATTATATTTTTATGCAACCCATATTATTTATGTTAATTTTATTGGCTTTATTCTCCCACCCCACCTTTCCAGAAGAAAAGGGACTTCAAGCCGAGAAAGTTAAAAAAACTATATCATACAGAAAGATCTTATTTCTTCAAGTACACTACTATTTGTTTTTGGGTCTTGAAATTCATAATTTATAATGGTCCTTCCATTTTTGTAAATAATTTCTAAAAAAGAATTGAAAGCATCAATGAATTCGAGATCTATTGAAATAATGTCTTTAGCTGAAAAAATTGTTTTTTCAATCCAGATATTATATTGTGAAATTATTAATGCTCCATTTTTTTTATCGAGATTTAATACTACGCGATTATTGAAAAAAAACGCAGTATATAGGAACGGAGTTGAAAATAAAAAAGAGAATAATAGTATAATACTGGAAAGTAGAACAGTATTGTTCACCGATGCAATAATGACTATGATCAAGATATACAGAGAATAAAGGCTAATAGTGATTATGTAGGGAATAAGAATACCGCTAAAAAAGAAGCGTGTAAATGAAAAAGGAGCAATTAATGTTAGTTTTCTGCTTTTTTCGTCCTCTTTCTTTTTAATCTTAATATTACCAACTTGATATTCTAATTCATTTATAATATTATACGAATATGAATATTTACTATTTTCATTAAATAAAGAATTTGGGGCTGGGATAACACGAATATTATTTTTTTCATAAACAATTTTTGTTTTGCTGATACTTTCAATATATGGAACATCCAGAATTTCTGCGATAGTTTCTGAGACATTCTTAAATCCCTTGTAATACTTTAATGGGCTTTTACTACTTAAAGAGAAAATAGTAGATATCATGTTATTATTATCAACAACGTTCAATTCCCACCTGAAATAATAACTATATTTAGAAGTTTCCTCAAAATCATTAACTTTTCTAGTTCCCTCAAGGTTAAACCAATTAAACAACGGGAACTTTAAATTTCTTTTTTGGTATGGTGTTCTAGTTAACACTATTTTTTTAACCCCATTGACAGTTTTGTGAGTAAAATGCATGACACTAATCGATTTCTTATCAACATCTATATTAAAACGAGTTTTTTTGTTTTCTTTATGGTCAAAATACCAAAAAAAGTAACCAACAGATAATGCTAAAGTAATTATTCCAATAATATAAACTATTTTTAGAGGAGAAATAGGAAGTGCTGTAGAACGGTCTAAACCAAAACTAATTATTATGAATGTAAATAGTATATAAGGTGGTCCTGTCTGAGGAGCATACAAATGTGGAGTGCCTTTATAAGAATAAATCGTTAGAAGATATGAGCCAGGATGTTTTTCTTTAATACTATGATGCATTAAATTTTATTATTTCTAACGATTATAAAAAATTAATTTAATTACCTTTATTTTCTCGAATTTGGACTTTTATGCGGATATTTCGATTTATTTTCATGAGACTTATCAAAAGTCATTCATAGATAACTGAAATGATCATGTGATGGCATCATATATGTTATTTTGCCGGCAAAAGGTGTTTGTATTTGCGCTTTATCTTCGTTAACTAATAAGTTGTAGATAATCATTTTACCGATTTTATTGTTGTGTTTTTCAATAAGAAATTATTTCTATAAATGTTCAATAGAATAGATAATTAGTATTTAAGTCTGAAATCTTTTTAAGAATAAAATGGGGGTTAGTATATATGAATGAAAAAATATCTATGTTTTTGCCTCGAGAAAAAGAAAAGAAGGCATTTATTTCATCGATAGTAATCTTTGTTATTGGTATTATTGCAGAAATTGTATTTTTAGTAATTCTTCAGGATAAACAACACCAATGGAAAGGATGGATTATCATTGTTATGGGTCTAATCTCACCAATTTTCGGGCTGTTCTTATGGAATAAGTATATCCCTCGTTTTGCACCTAAAGTTTTGAAATTCTTAATTAATAATTTTATTGGAAGAAAATTAATTGGAGGTGGTTCTTTTGCTTATTTTGAATATAAACCCCCAGAATATCAAGAAGGGTGGTTCAGCCCTCTTGGAAGATTTATCGCAGTAATTATTGCCTATTTAGGTATTACTGTAACAATAGCTAAAATCATTTTTAGTTTTCTTCCATTCTCACCAAAAACACCCATTGACTCGATATTAGCGTTATTCTTCTGGGTCGTGATGATGATTATAGTCCCAATAATCATGACGCCAATTACACCTGTAGTCTGGGGTCTTGAAGACGCAGATGTTAAAATATGGAATAAAGGTGATAAAACTAATTGGAGAGTAAGTAAACGATATAAAGCTAGATTTAATAGTATCGTATCTATAAGTGCCATAATTGCGGGTTTAAGTATTGGTAATCAAAGTTTAATGGATAAAATCATTCTATTTATACAAATAATTGCCATTGCATTCATAATAATTATTGTCCCAAATGCATTGATAGTAATGAGTTATTACTCCTACTTCAAAAAGATTCTTACCTCTTTAGTCAAAGAGTCTGTTAAATTAAAGACATATGAAACAACATTACGTGAAATAAAAGAGTCATTTACTACATTGGATAAGTCTGAAGAGGAGATTACTACATCAGAAAACATTGGATCTCAAATAGAACAAAGTTCTGTGCTAGATAATAAACTTTCATCAACAGAAAACATAAATCATGAAAGTACTGAGGCAACTGATATGGAGGCTGAAAATAACTCTAATGAAAATTAAACTAATGAATCTGTTATTTCTTCAGAAGAAAATATTGAAAAAGAGACATCATAAGAGAATTAGATATTTTATTCATTCTCTTAGTTAATAAATATAAATAAAAAACCAAGGAGTTACTACTTATTAATCCATCTCTTCTTGGTTTTATTATTTTATAATCGATTTAGTATCTTATTTTTATCTTGTTACGAAACATACATTAACTCTATATCTAAAACTAAGAACATGAAATTCCGAAAAATGGGAAATACAGGTCTTTACTTAAGTGAGATCTCAATTGGTGCCTGGCTAACATATGGTAACCAGTTAGAAAAAAAACAAAGTCATGCTTGTTTGAAAGCTGCAGTTGAAGAAGGTATCAACTTTATTGATGTCGCAGATATTTATGCTCGAGGCAAAGCAGAAGAGATCGTGGGAGATTTTATGAAAGACTATGAAAGAAGTGATTTTGTTATTTCTACCAAGGTTTTCTGGCCAATGACTGACAATATAAATGATCGTGGACTAAGTAGAAAGCACATAATGGAATCCATTGACAAAAGCCTTGACCGTTTAAAAATGGATTATGTAGATATATACTTTGCGCATCGATATGACCGTTCAACCCCTATTGAAGAAACAGTTCTTGCAATGACCGATGTTATTGAACAGGGAAAAGCAATTTATTGGGGGACAAGCCAATGGACTGCAGCACAGATTGAAAGGGCTTACGCAGTAGCAAAAGAAATGGGTGCAATTCCTCCCTCCGTAGAACAACCTAGTTATAGTATGTTAGTACGTACAATAGAGCTTGAGATTTTTGAAACACTTACTTATCGCGGAATGGGTGCAGTTGCTTGGAGCCCACTTGCGGGTGGTATTCTAACAGGTAAATATCTCAATGGTATACCCGAAGATAGCAGAGCTGCCAAAGTAGAGTGGATGAAAAAAGAATTAACTCCAGAAGTATTAGATAAAGTTAGAAAGTTGAACGATATCGCTAATGAATTAGGTGTCTCACTTTCTCAATTAGCATTAGCGTGGGTACTTAGAAGACCTGAAATGACTAGTGCAATAACCGGCGCCACAAAACCTGAACACGTAAAGACCAATGTAAAAGCAATAGAGATAAAATTAGAAAAAGATGTCCTCGATAAAATCGAAGAAATTTTGCAAAACAAACCTAAATGGCCTAAATATTATTCACCTATCGATGTCCGATCAATGTAAAAAAAGACAGGATATGATATATTCCCTTATTTTTTAGGGTTTAATAATACAACACATTTTTTTCTAAAAACTTGTAATTAGCATATATAAATATAAAAAATTAAAATTAAAAAAGTAAAAATTAGGGTTTTATAATCAGAAATTTGTTCGTTTTTTAGTCAACAGATATTTCAGTCTCTTCTTCTTCAGGAGGTTTGATTGGGGTTACTTCAATTTCTAAGATACCATTCTTGAAGTGAGCTTTTATTGATTTAGGATCGATTTCTTTATCGAAATCAATTCTCTTTTTGTATTTTCGTTCTTCTGTTTCAGCAGTTATGTTAATGTGTTTCTTTCCAGCCTTTACTTTTATGTCCTTTTTCTCTACGCCTGGTAATTCAGCAATAACAACGTACTTGTTCTTTTCTTTGTCATATGATGTTTCGGTGTATGGTATTCTCCATCCTTCTTCTAATAGTTCACCAGTTTTAGGATTAACGTTTCCAAAGTATCTTACAACGGGCTTATCTAAGCTTGAATCCCAATAAATTGTGTATCCAAATGTTTTGGCATCTTCACTGGGTGATTGAATGCCTCTCATCATTCGGTTAAATATTTCTTCAAATTCTTCTTCCATTTCTCGGAATATGTCATCAAAATCTCTGAACCATATCATTCCGCCCACCTCCGTGGAGGTATTATACTCAAGGTATAATACTGTAGTTTTCCCTAATAAGGTTTTTGATCCATTACTGGTCTTAACATAATAAAAACAAAGGTAAAATTATTGAAGAAAAAAAAATAACCCAAAATGAAATAAAATGCGAGTATGGCTAGAAGCACTCACCCCCAAACAAGGACGATTAATGGTGGCATTAAGTAATTATATGGAAAAATTAGGTCATGAAACATTCATTACAACAAGAAATTATGAATATAGCGTCTCCACAATAAAAAGACTCCATAAAGAGCCCATTATAATTGGAGAACATGGTGGCGCAGATTTATCCTCTAAATTAAAATCGTATGCTAAAAGGGTGGAATTACTTACAAATTATGTCACAGAGCAACAACCAGATCTATTCATAGGATTCAGTAGTCCAGAAGGAACAAGAGTTGCTTTTGGATTATCGATCCCTTCAATTAATTTTAATGATACTCCTCATGCTGTTGCAGTAGCTAAACTTGCTTTTCCATTATCAACTCAAATAGTCTTACCAGAATGTATTTCTCCATCAGAATTTCCTCTATTGGAAGATAACAGAGAGAGAGAGAAGGTAGTACAGTACTATGGTGTTGATGAAGTTTCTTGGACTAAAAAATTTAAACCAGAAACTAAAACGTTAGATTCAATTGGTATTGATTATAAAAATGACACTATTATGTTAGTTCGTCCTGAAGAAAAAAAAGCTGCATATTATAAACCCGAGCTTAGAAAAAAGGTTAAAAATGTCCTTATTAATGTTTTGAAGAAATTAAAACAGAATAATAATTCATTAAAAGTGGTTGTTTTTCCTAGATATAAAGATCAAGAGGAAGCATACCGTAAACTGGGAGATTGGGTTATAATTCCAGAGCAGGCGATTGATACTCTTAGTGTGATGTATTATTCACAGTTGGTAATTACTGGTGGAGGAACACTGAGTAGGGAGGGAGCATTATTAGGAACACCATCTATTACTTTTTTTCCCAGACCTTTGAAAGTAAATCAGTTCTTAGCGGAACTTGGTTTTCCTGTATATCATGCAATTGATGCTGAGCACCTATATTCTATGGCTTTAAAGCTTTTTGGGAAAAAAACAGATGTTCAACAATTAATCTCGCAATTACAATCTCCTGAAGAAGGACTTCAAAAAGCATTAGATAAGATGAAAGAAAAAAATATTATTTAAGCATTATAAGGTGTTAACTTTTATTTTTATATTGTCAATTTATTTAGTACTCTTTGTATTCAACATTTCCATCGGGCTTAATTATTGCTGAAGCATGACGTAATGCCCAACATGAAAATACTACTCCTACTGGTAATGATGCTGGATGTCTGCTGGCCAAATTAATATTGACATCTATTACGGTATCGCCGGCGCCTACACCCATTGGCCCTATTTTTAATTCATTTGCTGCTTCTATCAATGCTTCTTCTAGTTTGGCAACTCTAGGATCTTCATTTCTTTTTCCAACTGGTCTTAATAACGCTTTTTTAGCTAAGATCATCGCAATATCTTCTCCCCCTCCAATTCCTACTCCTACTCTATAAGGTGGGCATCCATAAGGACCAGCTTCCGCAATAGCATCTAAAACAAATTTTAACGCACCCTTTAAACCTACCCCTGGTTTTAACATTCCTAATTTAGCAACATTCGAGGAGCCACCTCCTTTATTCATAACAGTTATTTTTAATTGATCTCCAGGCACTAAATCTATGTAAAAGAACGGTAATTTACCCCTAATATCTACGTTATCTCCAGGATTTCCTTCAAAGAAATCTACAGTATTTGGTCTAAGAGGAACTTCTTTTGTGGCCCTTTTAGTGGCACTGATCAATATTTCTTTAAGTTTTGATTTTAAGGGGAATTCATCTCCTACTTGGAGAATAAAAGATACTATCCCTGTATCTTGGCACATTGGTAAGCTTTTTTCTTTAGCTAATGTAGCGTCTGTCACAATGTTATCAATTTGCAATTTTGCTTTTTCATCTATGGTTTTTTCTTTTAACTTATTAAGGGCACTATAAACATCGCTTGGTAATGTTGTTACTGAACGGCGTAATAACTCCACAGCAGTATCTTCAATTATTTTCTCTAATTCAACCATTTTTCATGCCTCCAAAGCTTTTTCAACGATTTTATATGCTTTTGGTAACATTTGCTTTGTTACTTCCTCATTTTGTTTGAATAAGTTGTTCCCTTCCGCGTCAATTGCCACTAATAATGGGCCAAATTCTTCTACTTCGAATACCCAAAGGCATTCAGGCATTCCTAACAAATCAAGCCAATGAACTTCTTTTACTTTCTTTATACGATCTGCCGCTAGAATCGCTGCTCCACCAGTGAACATTGCATATATAGCGCCAAATTTTTTACATGCTGTTGCAGTTCGATCACCCATTCCTCCTTTTCCAATAATTAGCCTAGTTCCGAATGCTTCTATGAATTTATCTTGAAAAAGTTCCATTCTCATGCTAGTAGTTGGTCCTGCAACAACTACTTTCCATTCTCCTGTCTTTTCGTCTTTTTTCATTATTGGACCGCAATGATATATGGCTAGTTTACTGAAGTCTACCGGTAATTGTTCACCTTTTTCATGTAATTCTAGTGCGTGCTTATGGGCATCATCTCTTGCAGTAACAATGTCTCCGGTAACATATATACTGTCACCGATTCTGAGTTTTCTAACATCTTCCTCTGATAGTGGTAATTTAAGGTGGTATACTGTCATCTCAATTAATTGTTAATTAAACATATTTTTAGTGGTTGTTGTCAAAAAAATGGAAAAAAGCAAGTACTAATTTGGCTAATGAAATCCATTTGAACAAAATTAAGAAATTTATAACAATTA
>JAMOVR010000166.1 GCA_027061945.1 Candidatus Heimdallarchaeota archaeon | reverse complement strand
TATCGAGCCATAGCGTTTGATAAAAAGATCGCCGCGGACAGAAAGGCCGAGTTCGTTGCCCCAGGGCACCCGCTGATGGAAGCTTTGGTAGAAGAAATCTTCAAGCGCTATGAAAAAGATATCCAACATGGTGCTATCTTTTTTGATCCTTCGGCAAAACTTCTCGGGAAGATCTGGTTCTTCGAGGTAGAGCTCCGCGACGGGACCGGTGAGGTGGCAGGCAAGAGGCTTTTTGCCTTCCATAAAAATAATGGCCACGTCCGCCAGGTGAACCCCGCCGTTCTTTGGGACCTTATGCCGGCTACAGAGCCAAATGTCGATGGGCCGGATGGAGACCGATCTTTTTCACCTCCTATGCTTCAGGCCATTCAAGCGATGAACGCTTACAAAGAAGAAATTCTTGCACGTCGGAAGCGGGATGCGGAAATAAAGCGTCGCTACGGGCTCCGTTCTCTGGAGTATCTCATCGCCCAATCCGAGAGCAAACTAACAGATTACGAGATACGACAGCTCAAAGGAGAAGAGATTCCCGAAATGGTCATAGACAGAGAACGCCGCCACCGGGAAGAGCTCGAAGAGAAGAAGCAAAAACTTTTGCGATCCATTGAGGCGGAAACGCACCTTCTACCTTCGGAACCAAAAGTTTTGGGGGTGGTGCAGGTCTTGCCTCCGCCGAAGAAGACGGAACCAACCGAGGCCGACGAAGAAATAGAGCGTATCGGCATGGAAATGGCCATGTCTTACGAAAGGGAAAATGGCCGGCACCCGGAAGACGTATCGAACCTCAACCTGGGCTACGATATTCGCTCTGAGGACGAGCATGGAAACGTGCGCTATATCGAAGTCAAAGCCCGCGCTCGCACCGGAGCCATCACACTTACGGCCAATGAGTGGTTCATGGCCAAGCGTTTGCAAGACGAATACTGGCTCTACATCGTGGAAAACGCGGCAAGCGATAATCCTGAACTCCACACCATCCAGAACCCGGCCTCCCGCTTCAAGCCGGAGGAAGTGTTGGGTGTGGTGAGGTATGTGATAAGGGATTGGAGGACAAACCGATGATAGAGGTTCTAAAAATAAAGAATTTTAAATCAATTAAGGATTTAGAATTGCAATGCTCAAAGATAAATATTTTCATTGGTGAACCAAATACGGGAAAATCCAATATCTTAGAATCGTTGGGGCTTTTATCCTTTTTAGCATATGGTAGTTTGACATCATCAGGGCTGTTGTCTGATTTAACAGAAGGCGAGAGGTATAATTTGCATTACTTTGTTCGATATGAATTACTATCAAATTTGTTTTCTGATGATGAAATAGAAAAGAAGATAAAAATACAATTGCAACACGGAACATTGTCTGATCTTGTCGAGATCCTTTACACAGATGACGACAAATTTGAAGCTGTATATTATACATAGAATGCGAAAGACGTTCCTGCTAATATGAAAAGTATCGAGCAGTTTACTAGATCAGATGGTAAAAAACTTTTTACTTTTGATTATAGTGCACATGGACATTTTAAAGTCGAAAGACATTTCCGTTTTATCAAATTTTATCGTTTTGACCTTGAAACAAATCTTTTCCCTGAAAAATACTCCGCTTATTTACTTCCTCCCACAGGTTCAAATTTAGTATCTATCTTAAAGACACATAAAAATCTTAGACACGAAATAATTACAAACTTTTTAGCTAGCTTCTCCTATAAGCTTATGCTTAAACCCCAAGAAAACAAAATTGAAATTGTGAAGCAATATGATGATGTTATGATTAGCATTCCTTTCGCTTTAATTTCTGATACCATTAAGCACCTAATGTTTTACTTGGCAGCTTGCCTATCCAATAAAGATTCAGTTCTAGTATTTGAAGAACCAGAATCCCACACCTTTCCTTATTATACAAAATTTTTAGCTGAAACTATTGCTTTAGATGACAAGAACAATCAATTTTTCATTTCTACGCACAATCCATATTTTCTATTTTCATTGCTTGAAAAAAGCCGGAAAGACAATATTGCTGTCTTTGTAGTTTATATGAAAAATTTCGAAACAAAGGTAAGACGCTTAAATCAACAAGAAATAGAAGAAGCTATGAATATAGGGCTGGATTTCTTTTTCAATCTAGATAGATTTATGGATGAAAATGAGGAATGATTAATGAAATACGTGGTTGAGTGTAAGCCGGACAAGCTGCTTTTAAAGCTTATTTCTGGTGCTCCGAAAAAGTCAATAATTCATGCTGCTAATAAAACAGAAGTTATAAAAACGCTTTTTAAAATTTCTGATGATGCCACTGGTATCATAGATGAGGACCCAGGAAGTTCTCAACCATCATATTTAAAGAAATTTAAACTCAAGCATGATTTTTCAGATTACGATTTAGCGATGCTGGAAGAAAACAATTCTGGTAAAAAACTAGTTGTCATTAAACCACGCTTAGAAGAATGGCTCTTAAGAGCTGGAATGGAAAGTGGTATTTCTTTTAAGAAATATAAGTTACCAGAAACGGGAAAAGACTTGCATAAGGTAATAAACACTAATCTGGAAAAGCTGAAACTTGTTTTGAATGGCTTAATTGAAACAAAATGTGCTCGATTGCTAAAATTAAAAGAAATTTTAGAAAGCTAAATTTTTTACCATACTGAAACCCGCTTCCCGCTTTTAGCCGGAGGAGGTGATGGGTGGTGAGGTATGTAATTAGGGATTGGAGGTTTCGGAAATGGAATTCATAATATCTGAATTGAGAACAGAAGAAGATTTTAAAGGAAAAGTTTTAAAGGATCTTCAAAAAATATTATCAGATATAGAAGGGTTTTGTTTCCTTGATCATCCTTTTGTGGAAGATGAATTTACTCCGGATTTTCCTGTTTTTATAATATCTTCTCCATATTGGGGTTATATTATTCTGGAATCATATCCTTTCAAAATCCAAAATATAAAAAATGTATCTTTCGATAAATGGAAAATAGAAGAACGGTTTTTAGACGAAATAGATATTAAAAATAGACTAGAAGATAAAAAATTTGCAATATATTCGTTAATTATAAAAAATAGAAGCCTAAGAAATATTGATAGATTTAGCGGAAAATGGATAGTATATTTACCATATGTAAATAAAAAAGAATGGATAGTTAAATTCGGAGAAGAACTTATAAATAATCTTATTTTTAAAGATACGATAGTTGACTACTTCAACAATCTTAAAAAAGAACATATAGAACCTTTACCGCCTAACTTATGGAATGAATTTATTAAAATATTAACAGGTCATGCAGTCATTCTTAAAAAACCACCAAGGAGAATAGAGAAAGAAAAAACAAAAGCATGGATTGTTAGTAAAGTAGAAGAACAAATTCAATCTATAGAGATTGACGAAGAACAAATTAAAATTGGACAACAAATTCCCCCTGGACCTCAAAGAATTAGAGGATTAGCAGGTACAGGAAAAACTATTATTTTAACTATGAAAGCAGCTTTTATGCATTATAAACATCCTGAGTGGGATATAGTGTATACTTTTAATACTCAAAGTTTATACGATTTTATACAGGATTTAATTGAAAAGTTTTATGCCTACTTTAGCGGAGGAGGAAAGCCAGAATGGAAAAAATTAAAAATACTTCATGGATGGGGAGGGAAACGAAAAGAAGGGTTGTATAGTTTTATTGCACAACTATCCGGAGTCTCACCAAAAACTTTTACAGAAGCTAAAAATTTTTATGAACATAAATATAATATTGAATTGTTAGGTAAAGTTTGTATTGATTTAATGAATAGTCACGATATTCCTCAATTATTTGATGCTATTATTATTGATGAATCTCAAGATTTCCATAAGGGTTTCTTTCAATTAGCACATAAGGCACTTAAAGAACCAAAACGTCTTATTTGGGCATATGATGAGCTTCAAAGTCTAGAGGATATAAGTATACCTACTGCTAAAGATATATTTGGAGAGAAAGAAAATGGAACTCCTATAGTAGATTTAGATGGATTTTACCCTGGAAGAATTGAGAAAGATTTTGTTCTTTATAAAACATATAGAAATCCTAGAATCATTTTAATGTTAGCACATTTTTTTGGAATGGGTATTTTTAGGAATAAAGGGGCTATTCAATTTATTCCTAAATTAGAAGCGTGGGAAGATTTAGGTTATAAAATGATTGACGGAAAATTTGAAGTAGATAAAGAAATAGTAATAACAAGACCAAAAGAAAACTCACCTAATATTATAGAAGACTTAATAGATCCTCGTGAATTAATTATAATTAAATGTTTTGATAACAAAAAAAAGGAATTAGATTGGGTTGCAGAACAAATTTATTATGACATTTTTGAAGATTGTTTATTGCCGGACGATCTATTAGTAATCGGATTTGATGATAAAAATTTATTTAAATATTTTGATTATTTAAAAAGTTTACTTAAAGAAAAAGGAATTAATAGTTTTATAGTTGGCAAAGATTTTAGTAGATCCACTTTCCATCTTCCAAATTACGTTACTTTGTCTACTGTTTTTAAGGCTAAGGGTAATGAAGCTAATAAAGTTTATATTTTTAATTTCGAAAAATCTGAAATTGAAGAAAAAATCATTCAGGCAAGAAATATGGCTTTTACAAGTATAACAAGGACTAAAGGGTGGGTGGTTATTACAGGTACTGGAAATATAATGAAAGATTTGGAACAAGAAATAAATATTATTGTTGAAAATTATCCTAATATTAGATTTAGGGTGCCTGATATTAGTAAAATAAAAAGGTATTTAGATAATATTGAATATGAAAAAAGGAGAATAAGAATAAAAAAGAGCGAAGAGCGCTTAAGAAAGTCTCTTGAATTGATTAAACAACTAGAAGGAGAACATGAGCTTTCTCCTGAAACTTTGAAGGAGATGGAAGAAATTTTAAAAAAAGTAAAGAGAAATAGCAAATGATAGATAGCAGAAGCGAGATAGATGAGTTTATCAATAAAACTTTTTTATTTTTCAAAGAAAATAAAAATGTTGAGGGTAGTAATTTTTTGAAAAGACTACATGATGATTTATTTGTATGTTTGTTCTTGTATGATTGTATTTTGAAAGGAATAAAAATTCACGAAAAATTACTTTTTGAGAGGATAAAAGAAATATCGAGAAAAGTGATGCCTGAAGAGGTTTCAAAGATAGAAAAAGATTTCAGAAAAATAGTTAGCCATAAAGATTTAATATCTATTTTGTCATATGAGTTTTTTTTGAATTATTTAGTTTCAATTATTGATGTTGGTCTTGATTCTAAATTAAATCTGTTAAAAGATTTAGGAGAAATTAAATATCAAGCATATGAAATCGTAGATAAAATAATAAATAATCCTTCGTTACTATTAAAAGAGTTGAAAAATATTTTATTATTTGGTTCTAAAAATAGAGGAAATGTGAGAACTGATCCCAATTTTTGGAAAAAAATCTTAGAAAAGTTTAAAATAAATTTGTCGAGTAACAGTATTGCATTTTGGGAAGCTTTTCATGTTAGAAGGAACGCATCTAGTCATTTAGATGCACAAGATAGATGGTTAGAAATCGAAACTAATATAAATTCTAGGGATATCAGAAT
>JAMOVR010000165.1 GCA_027061945.1 Candidatus Heimdallarchaeota archaeon | reverse complement strand
CACCGTAGCGGAAAAATTTTTGACGTTTGATTTGAAGTTCATAAAAAAGGCAAAGGGTCTCAGCCATTGTATAGTATTTTAAAATAAACGGTTATATCAATCATAAGAAACTTTATTAAATAATACCTCCTAATTGTTCAAACAAAATTTTTTCTTCTAAAAGGCCCTTCATAATACCGAGAAAATCAGGGTCATAGTCATAACTGTCAACCCAAGAATAAATTTCATCTTGTTGACATCCTGGTATTTCCATTAACTGCAACTTTTTGATCTTTTTACTCCATAGTTGCACAGAATTTTCCTGAATGGTTTGCCAAGAAACAGGTATTCCAATTTTAAGTTTTTCAACTATATCTTTTTCTATTATTACTGTGGCTGTTTCTGAATCAATAACACGATATTCGCTGGATATATTCTGAAAATTCTGGATTTTTTCATCTGCTAACAGTTGTTCAGACCTGTTTTTCTTGCTAGGGAAACGGGATAGTTCTTTTCTTATTGCTATGTTACATAATTTATTATTGTCACCCATATTAATAAGCTGTGTCCACAATTCTCTAAAAATATCTGATGATTCTTTCAAGCCAGGATGATGAGTTAAGCCATCCTCTGCTAAAATAGAAAAATCATACAATTTGCCGACAATTCGTTTACCATGTCGGTTGATACGGCCGGAGACCTGTAAAAAACTTGTTAAAGAACACGTTTCCCTAAAAGCAATTGCAAAATCCAGGTCCACTCCTGCTTCTACACAACTAGTTGCTACCAAAAACCAACGTCTTTTATTCCAGTCGCTTTCCTTTTGCCTGCGCATGATTTCATTTAGTATTTTATTTCGGTCTCTTGGAGCTAACGCAGTAGAAAGATGCAACACAGCCTTGTTCTTCAAGGTATTAACTTTGTCATCAAGCTTTGTGGCAAGGGCATCAGCAATAACCGCTGCAGATTGAACTGTATTCAAGATTATAAGGCAAGAAGGTTTATCCTTACGTAGATAAGCCTGCCAGATCTCATCTGATAATATCTTTTCTATTAATTCATCGCGTGAAAGGACTTGTTCTATTTTTTCATAAAGCACTCGGTGCGATTCCAGCTTGTTTGCTTTCGCCTGTAAAGAAGGTGGAAACAGATCAGGTAGTGAGTCAATAGGTTGCTCTACTAAATAGTCATCCTGCCAGAACTCGACCATTGAACCTGATGAAAATACAATATGGCAACCCCAATTATCGACCAGATCCCTCATCCAGTGCCAGCTGATATTCAACAATTCTGGTGGCAGGCATGCGTGCGATTCATCAATAAAAATTGCTGATCCGACAACATTATGTAATTTTCTCAACTTAGCAGGTATAGATGAGGCTATGGTTTCAAAAAATTGCACAGCAGTTGTCACCACAATAGGAGCCTGCCAACTTGCGGCATATTGTCTCATCTCTTTACTGCTAAAATCAGCCTTATGATGATGGGCTACCACTGTTGTTTCAGGGTTCTCTCCATCCAGCATAACCGCGTTTCTGAGCACATGAACAGTCTGATCAATGATATTGGAAAACGGTGCAATAATAAATATTCTATTCAGACCATCCCTCATTGCACAGCGCAACATATAGGCCATAACTGAGGTTGTCTTACCTAGTCCTACTGGTGCCGAACAGGATACCAGCCGCGAATCATACAATTCAACTTTTCTGCAGTAATCATAAAAAGCTCCCCGCATCTGATTCCGTTCACTTTCCAGATTGCTGGAGGAAGCCGCAAGACCAGCTATATACTTATCCAATGCCTGCAACCTCTTTCCCCAACAAGGGTCAACAGGTTGAAAAACTGCCACAGCCTGATTTTGTGTGTAACTGGCAGCACTTCCATGGTCTGCATCAACTAGGCATGATAACATTATCCGCGTGACCAAATTTCTTTCTGGTAATTTACAATCAGTTTTAGGCCAATGGCCACAGGATTCCACCTGGCGCTGCTTATAAATATCAAGACGACTATTTGTGAGAACTATTGTGTTATAATGTTTACTCCAATCAGCAGTGAGCTTATCTCTACCATGACGTGCTCCCCGTAAGCAGTAAGGAGAAAGTGAGAGTTTAAATTTGCTTTTTAATTGTTTAATAAAATATTTTTCTATTTTTTTACTGGGAAGTCCAGGAGCGTGATGGCCACGAATTAGCCAACCCAACAACTCATTTTTCATTTCAGCGGCTAGAGCTGTTCCTGCATCTATGTGATCAATCTTCAATCTTCCTTTATCCACTCCACAAAGAACACGTTGATTTTCTTCATCTAGTTTTCCTATGTCATGAAGCACTAAGGCTGCCTTTAATGTCTGACGGAGTTTCTCCTTTTCATCTTCAGAAAATGTGGTAAAGAACAATAGATGATCGAATAAAGACAATCCATAT
>JAMOVR010000164.1 GCA_027061945.1 Candidatus Heimdallarchaeota archaeon | reverse complement strand
GTCTCGCTTTAATTGCTCTTCTACAGGAGATGTTTATCTTTAAAACGTCATGATTCCTGAAGAGCTGGCCCTTCAGAAAGAAAGCTTGCGACAGATATATCCTTCGTGTCCTTATATGAAAGCGCTCCCTCTTTCCAAGTGGGAAGAGGCTCTCGAAAAGGGTAAGCTTCTACCTGTTGAAGGCTTACCTTTGCCTGCCTTCCGTTTGCGTCGTGAATTCAAAAGCTTCCCCGTGGGGACGGTCTTCGCCCAAGGCTTTTTTCTTCCGGGCTTCCCTCACATTCCGCGGGTTTTCGTCTTAAAGACAGGGGTTCCGCGGTATATTCGGGGGCCTTTTTTCGCCGAAGAAAAGATCGAAGGCTACAATGTGCGCCTGGCTCGTTTAAACGGCCAAATTTGGGCCTTTACCAGGCGGGGTTTTGTTTGTCCCTTTGCTACGGATCGCTGGCCTGATTTCTTGCCTCGCTTGCCAGAATTTTTTGAGACATATCCTCATCTAGCCGTGTGTTGCGAGGTGGCCGGCCCAGAAAACCCCTTCGTTACGGAATGGCCTCCGTATATTAAAGAGGACGTAGATTTCTTTGTCTTTGATCTTCTCGATTTAGAGAAGTGGTCCTTTATACCCCCGGAAGAAAAGTATTCCTTGCTCAAGGCGTTTGATTTTCGGCGTCCAGAGGTTACGGGGCCTCTCACACCAGAGCAAATTTCTCCCTTGGAAGCCTTGATCAAGCGCTACGATGCAGAGAAGAGGGAAGGGGTAGTCTTAAAGCCGGTTAATCTCCAGAAAGGGCGCGTCCTCAAATATGTTACTTCTGCCTCGAATTTGGGAGACCTAAGAGTAGCCTTTCCCTATGTAGGTGAGCTTGACGCAAATTACATTGTCCACCGTTTGGTGCGCTTGGCTATTGGGCGCTGGGAGTTAGGACAACCTTTCGACGAGGCCTTCTTTCAAGAACTAGGAGAGAGCCTCTTCGGGGAAATTTCTCCTTTACTTGAACGCGTAAGCCGAGGAGAACCTGTGGAAGAGATCTTCCGTGTTCGTCTGCGCGAAGAACAGGCCCTTGAAAGGCTGTTGGCCCACTTTCGGCGTGCCCAGGTGCGTATTGAGCTTCGCCGCAAAGAAAACCTCGGCTCCCACATATTAGTAGAATTTGCTAAAATCTACCCCCGGGCAACTACTTTCTGGGCCAGTAAACTCGAAGGCCTCGCCCAGATTGATTAAAATGCCTTCCCCTAATCATCAGACGAACTCACTAAGGCCACAGTGGGCCCTTCTGCCAAATGAAGAACGCGTGAAGAAACACTTCCCAAGACTAGCTCTTTGAGCCCTGATTTTCCCGTGCGCCCCATCATGATGATGTTGTGCCCTCCCTCTTCCGCAGCTTGGACGATTTCTTCGGCGGGATCTCCGTAACGTAGTTCTGTTTGGATGATTGCTTCGGACACACCTTGGGCCAGCAATTCTTTTCGAGCCTGTTCTAAAATTTGTTTGGCTTCCTCTATTTCCTCTAGTTGGTCGGCATAGGCAGATTCAATAACGTGGACAACTGTAATTTTGATCACGCCTTGAGGAAAGGCCAAGATTAACCCTTCTGCTTCCCGTAAGGCATTGAGGGCATATTCTGAACCATCGAAAGGTACAAGAATTTTAGGGATAGGACAGGCCGTTATATCTATGTCTTTTTGGCCGACAATGTAATCTGTGTGTCTTCCTGGGCGATGACAAACAGCATAACTACAACTTCCCAAAACATGTTCCTTTAAGGCTGAACGTCGGCGTCTTCCCATGATAATGGTATGAATATCGTTTTGTTTGGCAAAATTGGTGATCTCTTTCGTCGGATCACCTTCTATTACTTCTTTTTCAATTTTACATTTTACACCAGCGGTTTTTAAATACTCTTCAGCCTTATCTAATAAAGGCTTGATTTCTTTATTAATATATTCTTCAGCCAAACGCTTAAATAGAGGGCTCTCTTTTAGAGCTGCTACTCTCGTATCAATATTGGCTGCCATCTTTTCTACAAAAGAAATGCCTAGAACATGTAATAAAACGATCTTTGTTACTACTCTTTCTGATAGGGGAGTTAAAAGACAAGCTGCAAATTTTACTGCACGCTCTGATGCATCACTTTTATCTATAGGTATTAAAATTTTTCGCATATTGGGAAGAAGTTGAACAATATCTTTCATAAAAGGCCCCTCCTTTAATTATTGTTTCTGTATGCCTTAGTGAATTTCTTGCGAGAAAACAAACACCTAAAAACATGTGCTGAGCTTTCCCACGATATACCTCAATTAGTAAAAAATAAGGAGCCAAATATTGGCGATAGCAACACTAATTATCATATAAATAAATGCTACCTTCATAAAACCAAAAAAGGTAACCCGGTGTCCAGCGGCTTCGGCAATTCCTAAAGTGACGACGTTGGCGCTGGCACCAATCATGGTGCCATTTCCACCAAAACAGGCCCCTAATGCCAGAGCCCACCAAAGAACCCCGGACTCGGCTCCGGGGATAACCTTCGTAAGATAAGCTGTAATAGGGAGCATGGTAGCGGTAAAAGGTATGTTATCTACAAAAGCACTCATAATAGCTGAAACCCAGATGATCAAACATATGGCTTTTACCAGACTGCCAGCAGAAAGATGAAAGACCCAATCGGCAATCATATCAAGGAGACCCACATCCTCTACGGCTCCAACTAAAATAAATAAGAAAATAAAGAAAAGAAGGGTAGGCCATTCGATATCCTTCTCAATAAGGTGGAGGAGATCAATCTTTTTGGTTACAAGACCATAAGTAAATAATATACTGGCCCCAAAAAGAGCAGCAATAGAAACTTCCATATGAAGCACACCATGGAGGAGAAACATAAGAACCACAATACCCATTACTATAAGACCAAAAGTGAGAAGAGAAGAATCAGTAATCCGATACTCTTGACGCAACTTTTCAATAAAGGCCTGTACATCTTCTATCTTTGCTTTTCCATACTCACGATTGTAAACTAACTTAGTATAAACAAATAAAACGATCATAGAAATAACACATACTGGGGCCAGATTCTTTACGAAATCCATAAAAGTGAGTCCGGCATAAGAACCAATCATAATATTAGGGGGATCACCGATAAGGGTGGCTGTCCCGCCGATGTTGGAAGCTAAAATCTCTGGTATCAAAAGAGCCAATGGATTAATACCAAGAGAAAGGGCAATTTCGATGGTAACTGGGGTCAAAAGCAACATCGTGGTCACATTGTCGAGAAAAGCCGAAGCAATAGCCGTAAAAGTCATCAAAATAATAGAAAGAACAATAACATTACCACGGGCCAATTGATAACATTTATAAGCACACCACTGAAAAACTCCGGTATTTTTAAGAATACCAACGATAATCATCATCCCCATGAGGAGAAAAATGACATTCATATCAATACTATGAATAGCACTTTTGTAAGAAAGAATATGATATTCTGGGTTCCAAGTACCCAATGTGTAGCTAATCAAAAGCATAACAGAAGCGCCCAACATGGCAGCTAGAGTACGATGGAGAAGCTCAAAAGAAATAAGAATATAAGCTAAAATGAATACTACTGTAGCAATCCAGAAAGCAGGGCCTTTAGTGCGTTCTATCATGACTTCTATTTTGTTATAATATTCACCATCTTTGATAGCAAAGTCTTTGTTAGTAAGAACAAACTCCTTCTTTTTGTAACTTGGTTTATAAATTTCTAGTTTTATATGGCCATTTTCAATAGTGTCTTTGGGCAATAACAACTCAATTTGAAAACTCCCATCTAAAGCTGTTTTAATAGAGCTACTGTGACCACCATGTCCTCCATGATGGCCTTTCAAAAGAGGATGTACTTCTTCATCATTAACAAATATTTTTATTTCAGCATCTTTAACACCCTTTTTGTGAGGATTAATTATTCGTCCGAATATATTTAATTTTGCTAAGTTATTTTGTTGCGAATTTTCATGTTCTTTGAAGGCTACTTTTTCTTCGGTTGCGAAAGATTTTACAGCTCCGGCAACAAGAAATACTGTAAAAGATAAAACAAAAAGCACTTTAAAAGCCTTCATGTAATCCCCCTTGTAACTTATTTGGGAAACAGATTCCAGATCAAAACTTTAAAGAAGAGCCCGTTTGGGGCTCTTCTTTAAATTATTTTATAGCAAATAAACCTAACATAGAAAGTGTTGTTATCATGCCAGCAATAAAAGCTAAGATAGCATATACTGTTTGTTTTTCTTTAAATAAAGCTAGAGAAGCCCCAAAACAAGCAGGGATAATAGTAAAAACTCCAATAGCTAAACCGAACATTTGCAAAGCATCACCACAACTCAAATTAGATAAATACCAATGTCCCATTGGTTCAGCTCCTAAAGCTCCCACCCAAATTTCCTTAGCGGTTTTACCTGTCCAAAGGGAAGATAAAACATAGGCGGGATCCAATACATTCTTCTTTGGAAAGACAAAAGTAATAAAAGTCCCTATGAGGGAAATAAGGCAACCAGCTAATGTACCCCAATAAACAATTTCACCATAAATAAGCGCAGAAAATGGCGGTTTGGGCTTTTCCGTCATGATTTATACCTCCTAAAAAACTGGAATATTGATACCAAACAAGCCTTCAAGGCCCCGAGCGATAAGCTTAAAACTTGTTAAGAACAAAATAACAATTAAAACCTTACGTACAAAACCGGCTTTAATTTTAACTAAAATAATAGCTCCTAAAATTCCACCTACTACTTGGCCTAACATCCAGGGTACTGCTAAAAGTGGCAAAAGAGAACCTTTCGTTATGTAAGGCCAAATGGCAGCAGCATTACCCATAGCTAAAAGAACTCCACTTGAGGCTGCTGCTACCTTGAGAGGAACAGCCATTAAAAGATTTAAGACTGGAACAACAGCCCAACCACCACCTAGACCAAAAAAGCCACCAGTAAAACCGACGGCAAAGAATAGGAATCCCCCCAAAAGTCCTCGCGTGGCATGAAATTCAACGACTTTGCCGAGAGATTCTTCCCAATAAGCGGAATAAAGTCGCATTTTCTTACTAAAAGAATCTATCTTTTTAGGTTGGGGATATTCTGTTTTAGAGCCACCAAGAATAAACATCATTGCAATAAAGACCAAAACTAAACCCAAAGCTAGTCGCACTATAGCATCTCCAGTTGCTCCCATAACATTAGCAAGGTAAATAGCAGCAAAAGCTCCAGCCATAGCTCCAACGACAATAGGAACAGAACAAAAAAATACAATTTTTACATCAGCAAGGCCTTTTCGCATAAAAGGTCCTGTAGAGATAAGGCCACTAAACATCGCAACGACTAAACCAGTGGCTCGTATAAGAAGTGTGTCTATAGAAGTAAAAGCCAGCATAACAGGTGTAAACAGCACCCCTCCGCCAATACCCGCAATAACAGCAATAATGGCAATAAAAGTACTAAACAAAAAGGATAAAACGATGATGAACCACATTTTAGTTGGAGTAAGCACTTCGGTCCCTGGTACGTTCCAAAAAAGGGCGATAGCAGCATAAGTAATGATGACCAAGCCAGAAAGAATGAAGAGTTCCGGCGACTGTCGAAAAAGCGATCTCATTTCTACGACCTCCTCAATAAAAATTTTTATTTTGTGAGTGTAAAAAAACACACTCAAAGTTTTTACAGTGGCATACTGCTGGCAATAAGGTTTGTCAAAGCCTTTTAAGGGCCAAAAGTTACCGTTCTTGACCTTTAGGTACCAAATTCCCTACTAGAAATAGGTTTTAGGCTTTTAAGCCCTTTTGATGATAAAAAAAGGCGGAATTGATATATCTATAAGTTAAGAGAGATTTATTCCAAGATAGAATTGATTTTATTTTATCCGTTCTGAAAAAAGTGGTTTTATTAATGGGGAGCACTTTTTATCCGACATAGCTCTTTAAGGCCCGCAAAACTTTAGCGCTGTAAAAATGTCGACTCTTTGATGACCCCATTAATATTTCCCCTCAGGTGATCCTAAATGGGAGCATTGGCGTAGATGACGGCCTTTATATATAAAGACTTTTCTTTTTTTGTTGAAGATTTCTTTTTCCCAAAGCTCTAAAAATTGGAGTTCATCAAAGCAATTTTTCAGTTTCTGGGCTTCTTTTTGTTTTTTGAGGATCAATAGGGCATTTTGTCCTATTTTTTCTGGGAGGCCATCCCATAAGTCATATTGGCTTCTTATCCTACCTTGCCAATAGGTATATGTTTGAGGATGGTCTGGAAGATAAAAGGCTAATTCTGCAGCATAGTCTCTTCGAGAAGTAATGATTAGCTCTTGGGATTTTCTATATTTTTGGACATTTGTAGACAAATCTTTCCATCCGGAAAATTTATATAGTAACTTTTGAATAGCGACGGGGAAGATGTTAGGCGTCCGAGGGATTTGATAGATGAGCAAAGCGATAATCATACCTAAACAGACGCCTAAGAAGAAAAGACGTTTGAGAAAGAGACCTAATTTATTGGGCCAATTACCATACAAAATTAGAGCAGACAACAAAATATATCCAGAACTATAAAAAGGATAAGGCCAATTAGCATTTATCTTGCGCAGAACAGATAAAGGGACAACAAGAAACAGAGGGATAGCTGACATAATAAAAAGATAATTTAGTTGCTTATTTAAGCGAAGCTTTTCTCGGCTAAGAAAAATAAAAAAGATAAAAATCATTAAGAAAAATGTTACAGGCGTAATAACGCCGGCTTGTTCTAATAAGAATTTTAAAGGGCCTAAAATAAAAATACCCTGTTCTTTAAAATGCTCTTGGGTATGTTTGAAAGTTATCCATCCATGACGGATATTCCAAATAAGATTAGGAAAGATTACTATCAAAATTGTACAAAGAAAAATATATAGTTGTTTCTTTCTTAAAAGAGGTCGTAGAGAAGGCTCTAAAAAGAGCCAAAGAATATACATAGCCAGAAAGGCCAGCATAGTTTGTTTTGTTAACAAACCACAACCAACTGATAACCCTAAAAAGAAAAAATCTAGTAAGCGACGGCTTTGAGCGGCTTTCCATCCTAAATATAAAGATAAGGCCCAAAAAAATAAGAGGGGAGGATCTATAGTCATCACAAAACTATAAATGGAAGCTAAAGGGCTTGAAACAGCAGCTAGGGCTGCCCAAAGGCCTACTTTACGATCAAAAAGTTTTTGTCCTAAATAGTAAATTAAAGCTAAATATAAGGTGCTTAGAAGAGCTGCGGGGACACGTACAGCATATTCATTTATTCCCAAGTTTTTAGTAAAAATATGAATAATCCAGGCTACCATGGGAGGCTTGCTAAAATAGCCCCAATCTAAATGGCGAGACCAGTCCCAGTAGTAAGCTTCATCTGGGGAAAGTTCAAGGCCTATTTGTTGAATAAATGTAAGCCTTGCCGCTAAGATAACGAGTAAAAAAAGACCTGCAGTAGAAAAGAGTGAAGAAAGGAAATCTTTCATTTTCTATTTTTATAGAAATTTACTAGGAACATCCAAATCAATTTCCCGATAGAACTACCAATAAATCCTACAAGACTTCCGACAATAAAGCCAAATAGTACATCAGATGGATAATGAGCTCCTAAATAAATTCTTGAATAACCGACAACTAAAGCTGCACTCCAGAAAAAAGGAGAAAAGTTGGGCATAGCTCGGGTAAGTACCATAGCTGCACAAGACACATTAGTTGCATGGCAAGAGGGGAAGGAATATCTTTCCTTTTTGGGTAAGGGTTCCTTAAGGAAAATATATTTGCCATGCCGATAGGCATAAATTCCGGAAACAGTATAATAAGGCCTTAAGCGGCCAAAATAGGGTTTTAATACTCGAGCACAAAGGTAATCACTTACAAGGACAAGGCCTAAAGCTCCAATAGTGATAAGCAAGCCACGCCAAGTTTTTTCTTTGATGAGGAGAAGAGCAAAGATGCCAAAATAGATATAAATATATATCTCCTCACTCACCAGGGGCATTAATTTATCTAGCCATGGGTCGCGAAGGAGATTTATCTTAAGGAGAAGTTTTTCATCGGCCAAAAAAAAAGTTGTTTAATGGTGTTCCAAAAATCCATGGGATCCCTCCCCCGAAATTTTATTCGTGAGATTTTTGAAGATATCCGATTCTTGAAAAAGGGCAAAGGCCCCGAACTGGTTTATTCCCCATCGACAATTTAGTCTATAGGACCCGGCAAAACTGTGTTTGGAGCCTTAAATAAGGGTGACGGGTGTGTCGAAAAAATTATACTTTTGGATAAGGTCTAAGAAATTATTTTCACCTTTTTGGAAAGCCAATAAAATTTTTATCTGGAGGAGACGAAAGGAGAAGGCTTAAATCAAAAGATAGGCTGGATTTTCGGTCTTTTGTTGATCTTCAAATATTTTTTAATGGCACGTTTTTTGAAAAACTTTTAGGACTACAACCGCCGAAATGTTTATCGTGGCTAAATTTATATTTTTTGCTTCGGTAATTTGTATTTTTTATACATACTTAGGCTATTTTATTTATCTTTTCGTTCTTTATAAATTTGGAAAAGGCCAAAAAGTTAGAAAAAAAGAAATATTTCCTACAATTAGCGTTGTTATTGCTGTACATAATGAAGAAAGAAATATCAAGGCTAAGATTGAAAATTTATTAACTCAAAACTATCCTAGAGAGTTATATGAAATAATTGTCGTTTCAGATGGATCAACAGATAAAACTAATGAGATTTTACGTAATTTAGAGAAAATTTATTCAAACCTCAAAAGTATAATTTATAAATATAAAAAAACAAAACCATATGCTTTAAACTTGGGAGTTAGGGAGGCAAAAGGAGATATTATTGTCTTTGCAGATGCTAGACAAAAATTTGCCTCGGATGCCTTTAAAAATTTAGTTCAAAATTTCGCTGACGAAACAGTCGGTTGTGTAAGTGGAGAATTAATTTTCTTAGAAGATTCTGAGAGTGAAGTGAAAGCAGAAATGGGTGCTTACTGGAAGTTTGAAAAAAAGATACGTCTTTTGGAATCTTTAACAGGCTCCGTTGTTGGTGCTACAGGAGCTATTTATGCTATAAGAAGAAGTTTATTTGTTCCTTTTCCTGAAGATATATTGTTAGATGATGTCTATCTACCTCTGAAGATTGCTGAACGAAAATATCGAGTTCTTTTTGAACCTAAAGCTCAAGCTTTTGATGTTTTTTCTCCCAATTTTGCTAAAGAGAAAAGACGAAAGATAAGAACACTCTTAGGAAATTGGCAATTAGTCTTTAAGGAACCTAATTTGATTCTTCCTAATAAGCATCCATTATGGTTCAGGTTTGTATCTCATAAATTTTTAAGATTATTGGTTCCTCATTTTATATTTGTAGCTATAATTTCATCTCTCATGATAAATTATTATTGGTTTGCCATGTTATGTTTGTTGTCTATTGTTTTATATTTTTTGCCTAGTAATATTCCTGGCTTAGGTAGAATACTT
>JAMOVR010000163.1 GCA_027061945.1 Candidatus Heimdallarchaeota archaeon | reverse complement strand
AGGAAATATTATTAGAAACGGCTTCAAATAACGTCACTGCCCTTGAGATTTAAATATGGGGTTGGTGATTCAATATTTGGTTATTATCTTTAATATATCTTACAAAAAAAATGATGATGTGAGCAGAGAATGCCGCTAGGCCCAGAAATTATTGTTGCTAAAATTATTGAGTTAGGGGAACCCTTTGTAGGTAAAACAACCCTAAGGAGAAGATTCCTTGGCGAATCTCTTCATGATAATTATTTGCCCACATTGGGTGTAGATTTTTCCTTAAAAAGATTAAATTATAAAAATCATATTTTCAGGATGATGATATGGGATCTTGCTGGGGATCAGAGATATAATACAATTCGGCCAGGATATTATCAAGGCGCAAATGGTTGCTTAGCGGTATATGATCTTACTCGACCAGATACGTTTCATGGTCTTAAAGAATGGCTTAAAGAATTTAGAACATATATCACAGATAATTGGGTCCCATTAGTTTTAGTAGGAAATAAGCTCGACTTAGTAGGAAGTTTTGAAAATAGTGAGATTTCACAGGAAGATGTAAATGAATTAAAAGAATATATTATGAATGAACTTGGATTTTTCACAGTACATCATATTTTAACTAGCGCAATCACTGGGACAAATGTTCAAAAATCATTTGAACTTCTTGCAAATGCAATGCTAAAAAAAATGGGTTACATATAATATCTGTTTTTAAAAGGTATTATATGTAACCCATTGCTTTTCTTGGGTTAGTTTTTGTTTTTTTTTTGAGTACGTGAGATATTATAGATCTTTGTGAAAAAACTCAATACTGGATTCCCTAACACCGTAAAAACGCAACTAGAAATGTCCATGTGAAAGCAATGGATAGTTTACAGAATAATCTCTTTCTTTTAAATGGGTTTGTATGCTTATTTATTCTATCGATTATCTTTTTAAATTGTTCATCTTTTTTAATACAGAGACACTGGAGTGAATGACAATGTCTAGTCAAAAGCCTATTGAATACACAATGTTAATCAAGAAACTAAAGAAAACAGTAGAAAAAGAACTAGCAGATTCTGTTAACGGTATCATTCTTTACGGTAGTATGGTGGAAGGAACAATTATTGGTGGAGAGTCGGATTGCGATTTGGCTTTTATCTTAAAACCATTAAATAGTGCAGATGAAAGTAAACAGATTATCTCCAAGATTCAGAAAACATTGGCCGAGTACATGATGGATCCAATTTTCTCTACTTTATTAGATGTTACAATTATTCCATATGAGGCTATTCCTGATGGTGTAAATGCAGTGATGCGTAGCTTATTGAAAAAAGGAGAAGTTCTGATGGGTAAGAACCCATTTGAAGATCTTGAAATCAATGAGGAAGAATTGAAAAAAGATGCTTTCAAAATGGCTCTTAATTATTATCAAAACATTTCAAGGTATGCTTTAGATACTGCCTTGGTTGATTTTCAAGAAGAAGAAATGATTTTTGAACAGGCATTTATGGCCATTGATGCCATACTTGGATGTTCACAAGCATTCTTATTTTATCAAGGAGAAGAAGGATTTTCTAAAAATGATGCTCCAGACATAATTGAGGCTAAATATTCTGATGTTCTTAATCCTTTAATTCCAAGAGAGGCACAAGCTATAAGGCTTGGCTCTAGCGGGGACAGAAGTCAATTACTTGATTTGGCCCTTAATTATTGTGCTCAAGTAATTAGTGTAATGAGTGGAAAGAACATTAAATTGGAAAATTTTAGTGTTTCTCGGCCATATGCCGAGAATAATGGAACTATGATTAATTCTGTTTCTCAAGAAACTGTAGAAACTAAGAAAAAGATTGCAAAAAGGTCTTCCTCTAAGACAAATAAAAAGAAAATACCTCTAACTAAAATAAAAAGCATGGGACCAAAGACAAGAAAATTGCTTAGAGAAGAGATAGGAATTAATAGTGTTAATGAATTAGCTGAAAAAGATCCTGCGGAATTAGCTAAAATAAAAGGTATTAGTATGAAAAGAGCCCAAGAGTGGATAGAACAAGCAAAACAATTGTTAAATGGGCAGTAAGCAGATTTAACTATTCCTGGTGTTTTTAATTTTATTATATTATTTTAATATAATAATAAAATCTTTTATTTCACATTTTATAGATTTATACATAATACCTTTTTAAAAGAAGATATCGTAAAGGAATTAAAAGAAATTATTTAAAGATTTGTGGTAATAAAGAAAATTGTTTTTGAAGGTGAGGAGCTTGAGTTATGTGTTAACAAAAACATTAGATGAGTTTATTCCTGATAACCAAGGAATTACCGCCATGTTAAATGGTCAAAAAAATGAATTTAGAGATAAGCTAATTCGTAGATTTATTCTTAATGGCTTAGAAAAAGAAGAAACAATTGTAATTGTCTCATTAACTAAATCTGCTGAAGATATAGTTGACGAGCTAACAATGGAAGGTCAGGAAGATGGAATGCTTGTGAACACAGCCATCATGAATGAACAATTTTTTATTATAGATATGTTTTCTTTTCGAATGGATCTTCAACCAGAAGAAATAATTCCTGGTAGTATTATTCTCGAGAGTGTTGAAGATCTAACTTCATTATCAATAACAATTGAAGAAATTTCTAGGAATTCAGGAAATACTGCAAGAATAATTATTTGGCCTTTTTCCTTATTAGTCCTTTATAATGGTATTAATTCTTCACTAAGCTTCTCACAAACTCTTTCTGCACGCACTAGAAAAAGAAAACAGACTTGTCTTTTTGTTACAGATGAGGGGGTTCTTACTAATCGTGAAATGTCGATCTTGCAATCGGTAATGGATACTTATGTTGAAACAAAGATGGATGTTGAAGAAAAAACAAATCTTCTAAGAGTTCCGTTCGCTAAAGGCGCTAATCCAATAATTGAGTGGACTTCCTTTACAAATTTAAAATAACAAATCACAAAAAATAAACATACCCTTTGTTATTCAGTCTTAGCTATCAAGCATAATCATCGCGTCTGATGACTAACAATATACCGCTTGTAACCATAATCAATATCCAAAAAATTCGTGATCGCTTATGAATGCGGAAGAAATCAAATTATTGATAGAAATATTCGGTTTTTACATTATACTCATCTTAATTGGAATAGGTTACATAGTCACCTATTTATTTGGCTCTAGAAAAATGCCAATAATTAGGGATAAGATATTAAACGCCCTAAAACCAACATTAAAGGGTAGGGTATCTAAACTAAAAATTATTGAGCATAGTGAAGATTCTATCGAGCTAAAGTGTGAGCCCAAAAAACAAGGAATATTGGCGTTTTCTATATTTATTATGTTATGGAACCGAAAAATGTTCCATTCATGGTTAATATCTAAATTAATGAAAGAGAAGGATAGCTTAGTTTTTGCAGCAAAATTTGGGGTTCCAGGAAATGTTATGCCTCCGGATCATGAATTATACATCGTTCCGTATCGAAATAAATTCGTAATTAAAAAGAAATTTGAAGAATTTGTTAAAATTGATGATATCCAAACAAAATCAAAGTTCTTTAATGAACATTATATGATAAAGTCAACAGACTTAGCAAAAACTCGGGGACTACTTAATGACAAAAAATTTCATGAAATGATGAAAAACCTTGAGCCATACATAACATATATTTTTATTGCACCTCCAGAGACTTCAAAAGATCCACATATACAATATGAATTTGACTTTGTAGAAGATCCATTAATATTAAAACAATTAACAGATGTTTTCTTTTACATTGTAGATTATTACACTGCTTTAAGAGGATATAAAGCAATTAAGAAGAAAAAAAGTAATAAATAATGATACAAGGCTTGTAAGCTACTATTGGCATTATTAACAAAGATTTTGCTTCATCAAGAGCACTTGTTCCCAAACCATTTCCCTGTAAAAAATGGTTTGGTGTAGTTTTTTTAGAATTATCTCCACTGTTACTATGATAGCTGTTTCTACCCTTTTTCTTCAATATCTTAATTAATTACAATATAACCAAACCATAGTGAACTACCCCTTGCTTTTGCGAGGGGCTTCCTGCTTCACAGAGGAGACTCTTTCCACAAGCGCTACGGGCCGTCTCAGCCCTGCAAGAAAAAAAAATATACAAAAAAAAACATATAATGTTTTCGGCTTTCATTTAATCCCTCCCTTTCGAAAGGGGATTTCCCGCAGAGAAAGTTAAAAAGTATGATTATAAGAAAATACTAGGGCGTTCATACGCGTCTCATCTTGCAGAAAAAGTTTATCTCAGGCAGAGCTAAAAGACACTTATTTTTTGTCATTCTTTTCTTTTTGTGGTTTTATTATTACTCCTTTTCCTTTTTTACCATTCACTTTAATTGTTACCGGATCTTTTAGTTTCACATGAATTACATGTTCTGTTTTACAATGCTGAGGTTGTTTTGTAAGCCAATCCCAATCTATAAAATCGGTTTTTGATTTGTGGGATACTGTAAAGTATGCCCGCCTAGTGGAAGTCACATTTACGAAGAAATGCATTCCTTGCGAGGGATCAATCATAAAATTGGGTAAACTTGCCTCTACAATGGCTCGAGCAAAATTAATATCAGCCCAATCAACAGGGATGCCTAAAAATGGATCAGAAGTTCCCCACCTCCCTGGGCCAATTAATACATATTCACGATTTTCACTCATGAGCTCCTTATTTATATTATGTATTTCTTCTTTTATTTTAGTAGTTTTAGACGCATCAAATTTTTCAGGATCTACATAAACAATATCATATATGTTTTCGAATACACCATTTCCAAGTACATTAGTAGAATATATGAATGCTTGATCAATATAACGGTCAATGTTTTCTTGTAGCCGATCATTTTCATCAACCATTGGCCTTAATTGTAGGATATAGAACTTATGATCACATTCTTTTTCACGATCGAGATTTACTGCAAATTCTAATTCAACTGGTGCTCCAAAACTTTCTCGACCCATTTTTAACAAGTCAAGTATTATATCATTTAATGGAAATCGATTGTATTTTATGATGTGCGCAAACGTGATTATTGGTACTCCTTTGTCTACTAAAGAATCTATGATTCTGTCATTAACATAATCATAAGTACTTGCAATCCATTTTAGCGTACCGTCTTTCAAAGCATCCATGATAGATAGTTTTACAAGAAATGCATGCTCCCCTTTTAACAGATCAAAATCTTTGACCGTTAAGTCTACAGCATAAAATTCTTTTTGAGAATTATTTATTGCATCTTTTGTGGATGACATTTGAGGAATTATTTTAGGATATTTAGGGCAATAAGTTAGTACTTGACCTCCTTCAACAATCATTGCTCCTAAACCAAGTGCAAGAGTGACTACTCCATCCTCAGGATTCATATAGCTAATTGGATAATAATTGATCGATTGGGCAACTCCTGAAAAATCAGGATAGTAACGTTCTCCGTGTTGTTTTCCGACAACAACTTGAATTACAATTGCCATCTTTTCAATTTCTATTTTCTGTCCTATTGTCTGAATGTAACTTTTTGCCAGCTTTGAAAAAATTGAAGAATATACAAGCTTAATTGCAGTGCAAATATGTTTTAATCTTACCTCTAAGTCAGGATGATTGTTTGGTAGCATATAAGTAGAATATATTCCAGCGAAGGGTTGAAATTGGGAATCCTCTAATAGACTTGATGAGCGGACGGCTATTGGTTTCTTTATTTTTGAAAGAACATCCCTAAGTGCTATAACTAATTCTTCAGGTAATGGTTTTGATACAAAGATTCTCTGTATTTCCTCATCTGAAAGATTGTTGTTTAGACCAACCTCATAGAGATCATTTTGTTCCATAAACTTATCGAAATACTCTACAGAAATGGCAATAGTCTGAGGGATACCTATATCGACATTAGGATATTTTTCATTGATCATCCTTTGGTTTAAAATAGTAAACGCAAAAGCAAGTCCACGGCCTTTTCCTCCTAAAGATCCTCGGCCAATTCTTGTGAATCTCGCTTCTTCTATAAAACCATGCCTTGAGTAGGCAATAATATTTCGAGTATAGATCTTTTGTTTTAATTCTGTAAATACTTTGATAAGGTATTTCCTAAGTTCTTCTGCATTTTTGAAGTCCGAAACTTTGAGGGGCCTTATTTGATATGCTAATTCATATTCCCCTTTAGCAAATAACCAGCTTGAGAAATGGTTTTGTTTTGCATGATAAATTATACTCTCGATTGGAACTTTACTTATTAGTTTGACTAACTCATCAAGATTTTTTGCTCTTCCAATGATTTTATTATCTGGGGACTTAAACACAAAATCCCCCATAATGAGATTTTCCTTTACGAATTTCCTCATTTGGGATAGGACGTCAGAGGAAAGCTTGTACAAAAAAGAAACTTCTAATTCTTCGGCTCTTTTTTTGTTATCAGGATCTGAAGACTGTAATAATATTGGAAGCCACGGATTGCGTTTTTTTAACGTCTGTACTAGTTTTATTCCTGCTTCAAGATCTTTTTTTCCACCAACAGGATATCCTACGTCAGAAATCACTCCCAAAAGATAGTATTCATATTTGTTTACGTATTTTATCGCGTCTTCATAATTTGTAACAAAAATTATTTTTGGACGTAATCTCATTCTTAGTAGCTTTTGAACTTGATTTACTCCTTCTTCTACTTGTCTTTGAGTTTCCCTAACTATCTCTTTGTATAATAGTGGGAGAAAAATAGAATAGTACATGGGAGTGTCTTCAATTAATATAATTACTCGTACCATTGCTAATCCAACATCATGTTCAACGTTTTTCATATCTTCAACTACTTTGATAATTGCTAAGAATAAGGAAGAATCCCCTGTCCACTGATAGATATAGTCAATTCCTTCTCTTTCATTTTCGGGAGGAAGTCTCTCCATTTCAGCTGCACTCATTAACAGAAGAACAACTGGGAGATCAGGATATTTCTCTTTGATTGCTTTTCCAAGGCCAAAAGGATCGATATCTGAAAGCCGTATCATTGTTATAACTAAATCAAAATGCCGTTTTTTTAACATTTCAAGAGCTTCGTTACCTGTTGAAACTCTAGTTACACGTGGAGGAAAGCTCAGATTCAAGCTTTGATATTCCCATATTAAGCGTTCAGCCAATATCCCGTCTTCTTCTAAAATGAACTGATCATATAATGAAGAAACTAGTAATATGTCTCTTACTCGATATGGCATTAATTCATGCAATATCTCATTTTTATTTACGTACCTAAAAACTGGTAAAGGAATTTCTTCATTGTCTTTACATCTTGTAATGTTCTTCACTGTAAATGTTTTACTTTAAAATCCTTTATTATTTTATTCCGTGTTTGTTTTTTTCATATAAAATCTTTCAAGAAGATAACACATTTATTCAACTCAGATCAATGTTGAGCTAATGATAATAGGAATTATCGGTGGGACTGGTAAACAAGGAACAGGGATTGCCAAAAGGATTCTTTATAACACGGATTATGTAGTATATATTGGTTCAAGAGACCAACAAAAAGGTATTTCTCATGCTAAAAAATTAGAGAAGCAATTTTCGGGAAAAACCATAATCGGCGGAAGTAATCATGATGCAGTTGAAAAAGCAGATGTAGTTATAGTTGCAGTTCCATTTGATAGTTTAGAAGAAATTTTGATTAATCCATTTAAAGAAAAATTAAAAGAAAAAATAGTTATTGATTGTATTAACCCTCTAAAATTCAAGAAAAAAGGGGTATTCTTGTTTCAACCAGATGGTAAGAGTGTTACTGAATGGATTTCAGAGAAGATTGATAACCCAAAAGTAGTTGCTGGTTTTAAAACAATTAGTTCTTCATTATTAAATTCAATGAGGACCATAAAACAAGATTGTTTTGTTGCCTCCGATAGCGAAAACGCAAAACTAGTAGTTAAGGAAATGATTTCATCCATATTAAAAACCAGAGTAATTGATTCAGGACCAAGCTTTACAGCAAGGTATTTAGAAGCCATGACGGCATTGGCTATTAATATTAATATTAGATATAACAGTAAAGACGCCGCTTTTAAAAGCACACTATAAGTATACTCACATTTAGTTTGTTTCTTGAGATTTTTTTAATATCTTTTTTTAGTATCCAATCAAAAAAAATGATAAACCCACTGATTAAAAGAGCATATGGAAAATTTAAGCGTTGTTTTGAAAGAACTTGTTGAGGAGCGCGGAATAAATTTCAATACATATTTAGAGAAAATGAGTGAACCACACAAAGAAAAATGGATAAAAAGAGTAAAAGAGCTAGTAATTCCCTTGGACTTACTGAATAAATATGATTTAAGTGATAATCATAAAAAAGTAAAAATAATTGTTTTCTCTGCAGAATGGTGTCCTGATTCTAGGTTTGCGACACCTATTGCTTATTTACTTTCAAAACAATACCCAAACATTGATTTTTACATTATAGATCGCGAGGATGGATGGGAAGCGCTAGAATTTTTTAAGATTAATGGTGATAAGAAAGTTCCAACGATCGTGTTTCTTAATGAAAATTATGAAGAAACCGGGCGTTGGGTGGAAAATTCTGCATTAAGTTACTATTTACGATATAAAGTTAAGAAAGAAATGACTGGAAAAACAAAAGAAGAGTATCGCGAAAAGCTACGTGAAACATTATCTAATAATCGTGAGGAGTTACTTCGTGATGCCACTGAAGAAATGCTTTCTTTGTTAGTGAAAGCAGTTATTTTATCTAACCAAGAATAGTATGAATTGTTGAAATAACGAATTCTTTATATGGAATTGGGTTTTGAAATAGCTTGGAGTGAAGATTTCATGCCAGTTGCAAACCCTGAACATAGAGAGATCGCGCGTGCAGTCCTTATGGACGTATGGATTTGCAGGAAATGCTATGCACGTAATCCAGTTGGAGCTAAAAAATGCAGAAAATGCCGCTCCACACGTTTAAGACCTAAAAAGAAAGGAGAAAAATAAAAATAATTCTAAGAATTGTTCTAAATTGATATCTACTTTATTATTACATCTAAAATTCTAAGAGTTAATAGTTTAAAATCAACTAATAACTTTTTCAAAACGTATAACTTCTTTTTTCTATTTCACAAAGCTTAACTAAAAATTTTTTAATATTTTTAGCGAAAAATGGAGAGGTAATAATGACAGCATCAAACATAAAGATATGTCCTAGTTGTGGGGCTGCTAATGATCCAGATGCTATTTTCTGTGGTTATTGCGGTACTAAAATGACTCAAACAATGCCGAGGATTGAAACACAAACTTCTACTTCAGGAAGAAAGTTATGTCCTAATTGTGGATCTCCAGTAGATCCTAGATGGAATTTTTGTAAATATTGTGGATATCCTCTAAAACCAGTCGCGACAACAAGAGTAAGTCCGTCAGGACAAGAGCAACAAAATATTTTACCTAATCAGTTAAATCAGCCATATACTACTAGTGAATTTCATTCTATTGCTAATGAAAATAAAAAAATACATTCGTTTACAGTAATATGGGTTTTTTATGGAATTGTATTATTAATTGCATATTTAGTAGGATCTGTT
>JAMOVR010000162.1 GCA_027061945.1 Candidatus Heimdallarchaeota archaeon | reverse complement strand
ATTAATGGTTCATAAGCTCTTAGAAACTCAGAGACCGTCTTAGGATAAAAACGGTTTTGCTTGTGCTTTGAAAAGAACCATTGTTTTTTCTGCTGTAATGAGGGGTTCAAGTCTAAAAACAAGAATTTTCGGATTTCTGAGTTATCTAACTGGTATAAGAAAAGGAATTTAATATCATAAGGTAGCAAGTCTTGATGCTTAATATAATCCATCTTATTACCAATAAAAACATCCGCTGAGTATGTTTTAAGCATTATTTCATTGTTTTCCCCGTCAAAAACAAAGACATATCGAATTATTTTGTCTATTTTTTCATTAAGTTCCGTTTCATATTTTTCCTTGGAATCAGAGTTTTTATTGCTCCTCAAAACAGGAGTATAGAGTTCTTTAAGGAGATTAATCGCGTCATCAATAATTCTTGCCCTGAAAGAAAAAACGATCAGTCAATTTAAAACAGCATGGATTGTGGTTAACAAGAGTTCTAAATAGCTAGTAGAATCGTCAATAACTATCCCTAAAGAAGTGTTAAACCTTTTTTTATTCAATAAGACCTCACTAATGTTTATTGTGCTCCTAAGGAAATTGTCAAACTTGAACTTGCTCTCTTTCAATGTCTTCTCATGTTTTTTATAGTAATAATTCATTCTATTTCTAATATAAGTAGCAACATGCTCGTCCTCTAAGTAAGGAGAAAGTTGATTGCGGTCTCCAATTATTATCCATTTCTTCGCGAGTCTGGCAGGAACCAAAAATTCTGAGAATGGGGTCTTACTTGCTTCGTCCAGGATCATTACATCGAAAATGGGCCCAGAAGACGTTCTTGTTAAAATTTCAACAATGTCAATATGTGCCATAAACCCTAATGTGGTGCCACAAAACAAGTTGACGCTTTCACTAATCAAGTCTTTTATTACTGTAAGGGTGTCATCTGTTTGTTGAGTGTTATTATTAAGCTCACCATTATTTGAACGCCTAGTTTTTAGTAGGGTCAACAATTCTTTCTGACTCTCAAGAAGCTTATTTCTAGGTTTTTTAGACAAAAATGTATAAAGATCTTCAATTACTCTTTCTTCCGTAGTGTCCACAGTGTATTTTTTTATTTTTGCAGAAATTTTTTCAATGACTTTCCCAATTCTCATGGGAAAAACGTTGTTGTACTCTGATATTTCGGGATATTCACTCTTTAATCGGTCTAGTTTTTCTAATACGTTGTCAACCGCCACATGGGTGGAAGCTACAAGTAGAATTCTCTTTCCTCGATTTGCTAGTTGTAAGATTAATTCAAGGATTGCAGTTGTTTTTCCAGAACCCGGAGGCCCTTCTAATATTACATAGTCAGGTGTTGTTAATGCTTTTCTTACAAATTCTCTCTGTTCGATAGTTCCAGGATATTCGACTTTTGTTAACACAAAATATTTTTTTACCCTCGTTAATTTATTGAGAGGCTCCCAGTCTGAAATATGGGGTGGCTCTATTAATTTGATTAAATTCTGATGGTTTCTTTGAGGACGATAAATTAAGTTCTCCAAGGCCCTAATTTGACGTTCTATGACAATAGTGTTTGGCTTGAGAAACAATTTTAGCGTCAACGATTTTTTCCTGACTTCATCAACGTGTTTTTCAAACTCTTGGCGGTCGTTAACTTGAATTTTGAGGAGATTTTCATCTTCCAAAACAAACAAGACCTTTTTAATTGCTAAAGGATGTTTTTTCCTTCCGCTTTTATCTGTAAAACTAAGGATAGTAGTGTTATCTGGAGAAACAAACTGGTACCTAATGTTAGGATTCCAAGGTTTCTCGTCTGGTTCTTCCAACCGGATCCAGAAGTCATTGCCAAAAAGAGCTCTTTTAAACGCACTAATTGCTTTTTCATTCTGTTCTATTACTTTCTTCTTTTCAATAATTGAAATCTGTAATTCAGTTATGTTTAGCTCAGATAAGTAGTCTCTTTTGTTTTTGTCCTTTGTTTGTGAAAGTTCATGTTCTAACAGTATTATTTCACTTTTGAGCTGCACATTTTCATTTTCTAACTCTTTTATTTTAGAATCAAGAATTAATGCTACCTCATTTCGCTGTAACACCTCTACAAGGGCATAATATTTACTTTTAATTAATGCATACTTAGTGTCTTCCAAGTATTTTTTAATTTCTCCGAAATAATGTTTTGAAATTTGTTGTATAAAATCGTAATTTTTTAGTCCGTCAGGCTCTAAGTTTTGATAATAAATACTCGAGATGCTCGTTCAATTCCCCTCCGTAAAACTATTTTTGAATTAACATTTGGTAACTGAGTCCTCCCCTCTCAACGAATTTTTTACTGTCAAACTTTATTTGATTCCAAGCTTTTACGATACCCACATCTAATATTGGATCACTATATTCGAGATAACCGTTCGTGTTATGAAAGAACCGTCCTAATGGATCAATCATGACGTATGAT
>JAMOVR010000161.1 GCA_027061945.1 Candidatus Heimdallarchaeota archaeon | reverse complement strand
TATGGTAATGTTAGAAAATGGAGTAATAAAAGCAGATGTTAATGATAAAGTACAAGTTCAAGACATAATAGAAATAATCGCTGCAAATCTCGAGAAATAGTACTATCCTCCATATTTATCCTCCAAATGTTTTAATCCCCTCCCTTTCGGGAGGGGACTTCCCGCCGACAGACTTAAAAATCTCTTCTAATTAATATTTAAAAAATGTTGAATGTTATTCTAAGAAAATTTTTATCGCTAAAGAACGAGAGATAATTGAGTAAAAATGTCGGGCTTCGGATCAGCGATTAAAGGGTCTCTCTTATTCACGGTCTTAGGTTTAATTTTCCTAACCCCGTGGGTGTTATTAAGATATTTGGGATCATGGTACATGTTTCAATGGTATGTCCATGGGAGCGCAAAATATAGTAGCCAAATGATGTTATATTACACAATTGCTTACATCTATGCAGTAGTATTCTACGGAACACTACTGTTTATGACCTTAAACAAGTTCTTCAATGATTCTTATCTTTTTGGAACATCTGTAAAAAGTATGTTTTTGTTTTTAATAATAACAATTATTCCTTTCTTTTTCTCAGCATTACTTTATGAATATGCAGGGTTTTTTGAACCTTATACTTTTACTTGGCGGCTAAATTCTGGAGTCCCGAATCCGAGTCCTAGTTATTTATGGACCAGTGTGATTTTAAGAGCAATCGCATTCTTAATATATGCCCCATTCTTTATTGCAGGATTAACAGCAGCTCTAAATAAAAGCCTGTTTGATATTGGAGATGAATTCGTAGACGAAGACTATGACTATGATTATTAAAAATTAAACATACGATCTTTGTTTTGTTTTTCCATTGTTCTTTCCTATAAATTTGATTATATGAACTGCCCCTTTTTTAGGCAAGGGGCTTCCTGCTTCATCAAGAAAACTTGCCCCAAAACCACTTCCTTTATTTATTATAAAAATGGTCTGGAGGGAATTTATCGTTGAGATAGTTATTAAAAAAAAGTTAATAAAAAAAGAAATTTAAAAACGCTATTTTAGCGATATAAAAGAGAAGAATTATTACTAAGTTTTTTTGAAGAAAAAAAGAGATGACTGAGATCATTATACTTTCTTTAAATTCAAAAGAGAGCTTCCACAAAGAGCTTATCAGAAAAAGTTTTCATTTGATTCCTGCTTTTATTGCACCTATAGCGTACTGGATATTATATAAGCTATTTGGGTTTAGAATTTCTTTGTTTATTGGCGTTTGTTTAATAGGAATCTTTGCGTTTTTATTCTCACTGCACGAAATAGGATTAAAAAAAGGTTTTGCACATAAAGTTCCAATTATAGATTATGTTTATAATACTATGAAAAGAGAAAATGAAGAAAACAATAATATTTTTACTGGCGGATGGGTATATTTTAGTACTGTTTTCTTATTAGCAACAATAACACATCCTTTTGCAGCACTCATGGGTTTTTCTCTTTCTGCATTTGGAGATGCTGCAGCCGCATTAATTGGAGGAAAAATAGGGAGACACAGACATTTTCACTCTAAAAGAAAAACATGGGAAGGAACAATAGCTTTTGTTTTAATTGGGATAATTTATTCTATAATTTTGTATTATATTGTAGGTAGTCTTTTCAATTTTGGTTTTTCATTTAATAAGGCAATAGGATTATTAATCATAATCTCCTTTTTAGGAGCTATCGCAGAAACAGTTCCAGGTCAATGGTACTGGGATCAATTTTCAGTCCCATTAACAATAGGATTGGCGACTCAAATACTATTTAATCTTCAATGGATACCAATAATTTATCATTATTAATAAATGTCATAATAATTTTAGACAAGTGCACATTGTATATGTAGTAATAATTAATGAATTATAACCATGTTACTTTTAATAACTGATAACAAAAATAAGATATATGAGAACCCTCAAGAACTTAAAGAAAATCTTATTTGACCGAAAAATTGGTTTTGTTTTTTTACCTTTAAGCGGTGAGGTCGTACCATTTAATGAACCAAAATCGTTTCTAGAAAAGAAACTTATACCACCAAAATCTTTCACACTACTAGATTTTGCCGAGTTTACTCAAAGTGCTATTAAAGATAAAAGAATTAAAGGAATCTATATCCAATTAGTAGATTTTAAAACAACACTGGCAGATCTGTTCGAATTAAGAAAGCAATTTGAAAAATGGAGGAAAAATGGAAAGAAAGTATGGATACATGCCCCAGAATACTCTTTGCAAAATTATTATTTAGCTAGTGTTGCAGACAAGATAATTCTCTCACCGGGTGGTATTTTAGCAACTATTGGGCTTTCATTAAATGTAAAATATTATACTAAGCTATTTAAGAAGCATGGCATAAAGATAGAAGTAGTCCATGTTTCAAGATACAAATCTGCCCTTAATAGATATTCTTTTGAAGAAATGCCTGAAGAAGAAAAAGAAATGCTCACATGGCTAGGAAAAGACGTTTTTAATACCATGATTGAAACGATTGCTCACAGTAAAAATAAAAATAAAGAGGAAGTCTTAGCATTAATTGATTCATCGCCACTAACAGACAAAGAAGCATTAGAACAAAAATGGGTAGATATGATTCTAAATACTGAGGAAGTTGCTTCTAAAATAAAAGAGTTATATGGAAAGAAAACGCCTATTACTTCATATATTTTATCGAAAAAAAAAGCCAAAATATTGAAAAAGTCAAAGAGAAGGATAGCTATTATTCCTGCTATTGGTGGAATAATTGACGGCGAAAACAAGACGTATCCTATAAAAATACCTTTATTTGGAGAAAGACAAATAGGAGACTTAACAATAGGAGACATAGTGAGGAGGATCAGGAAAAATAAGAAAAAATACAAAGCGGTAATTGTTTTTGATGACAGCCCTGGAGGAAGTGCTACTGCCTCTGAAAGTATTTATAATGAATTAAAACAACTAAACAAGGAAGTCCCTGTTTATTTTTATTTTCACTCTATAGCTGGTTCTGGCGGCTATTACATCGCAATGGGAGGCACGAAAATTATTTCGACACCATTAACAATTACGGGATCAATAGGGGTAATAGCTGGAAAACCTGTCCTCGAAAAATTCTATGAAGAGCAGGGGATTCAACCTTATGAATTTAATTTTGGCAAAAACGCTTCTTTAATGTCAACTGCAAATCCGTGGAACGACGAACAAAGAAAACTAATACAAAAAACAATTTTTCACACATATAATCTATTTTTAGAAAGAGTTAGTAATAATCGCAAAATACCTGTTGAAAAAATAAAACCAGTAGCAGCTGGAAAGATATGGACCGGAAAACAAGCATTAGAAAAAGGATTAGTCGATGAACTTGATAGTTTTACAGGAGCAATTACAAAAATAGCCCAGGATAATAAACTGAAACATTATCCTTCTGTAGAAGTTATCAGACATAAAAAACAATTAAGTGCACCATTAGGCGAAAGCAAAGAAAAAGCGATGATTAATTTTGTAAATAAAGTATTAAGTAAGACTTTAATGTTAATACCATATGAGATAAGGCTAAATTAGACGCTATTATTGACCAAAAAAAATTTCCCAAATTTTTAATAATGATAAAATTTTTTTTTAAAAAAGATCAAAATCAAGCCTTACTCAAATAATATCTTTTTTAGATTGAGCATATAAAAAAGTGCGCCAATGATTTTTATTGAAAAACAAGCATACTAGTTTGAAATCAAGCAAAAACGCCACAAATGTCTTTTAATTGAACGCCAATATGGAAAACTTTTTTACAATCCGCGAAAGGTTGAGGATGTAGAAGATTAGGCGAGAGTATCTCGGAGGATTATTAATGGATAAAAATATTGATGTGGTAATTTTAGAAACACCAGAAGAAGATACTGATCCGATTAGATTTATCATTAGGAACACCACTCCAGCTTTCGCTAACACTCTTAGAAGAATAATGATCGCTGAAGTTCCCACTCTCGCCATAGAAGATGTAATATTCATCGAGAACACTACTCCACTCCAAGACGAATTTATTGCACATAGACTTGGATTAATACCAATAACAACTGATTTATCAATGCTGAACTTTAAGGACGAGTGTAGTTGTGGCGGGGCAGGGTGTTCACTATGTACTGTTTCCCTTACATTAGAAGCGGAGACTGCCGAAGACGAGACAATGGTAGTTTATAGTAGGAGTCTAAAAAGTTCTGATCCAATTTTAAGTCCTGTGTCTGATAAGATACCTATAATTAAAATGGCCCCCGGCCAAAGACTTATTTTAGAAGCTATCGCAGAATTAGGGAGAGGTAAAGAACATGCCAAATGGCAACCAGTCTCCACAGCAGCTTTCCAATACATGCCTGAAATAGAAGTTCAACCTCGTAAAACGGATCCTGAAATTGCTGAAGCTTGCCCTAGAGGCGTTCTTCAATACAATGAAGAAGAAGAGACAATAGAAGTCGTGGACTTATTCCAATGCAATTTATGTATGGAGTGCGTGAAAGCAGCTAAAAGAGTGGATGACCCTGACGTAATTTCTGTTAAAGGTTCGCCCGAACACATTATCATGAGAATAGAACCTACGGGTGCTCTCCCCGCAGAAGAAATCGTGTTCGAAGCGGCAAACATTTTAAAGGAGAGAGCAACTAACTTCTTAGAATCACTCAAAAATGAAATAACTAAAAAACAGGAGGCTAACGAATGAAACCCACAGGCCCCACCGATCCAAACGTGAGAAAACTGTCCGTGTTCCTGCGGAAAAAAGGAAATGCTGAAGACGCACCAATATGGAAAGACCTTTCAGAAAGATTAATGAAGAGAAGAAGAGCTCGTCCCGCAGTAAACCTTTCTAAGATAAGTAGATATACTAAAGAAGGGGATATCGTTGTAGTCCCCGGAAAAGTGCTTGCTGCCGGGGAACTTACTCATAAGGTCAAAATTGCTGCGTTAGCATTTAGCGAAACCGCCAAAGAAAAAATACTTGCGGCTAAAGGAGAAATAATGAGTATTGAAGAACTCGCCGAGAAAAACCCCAAAGGAAGCGGGGTTAAAATAATTACTTA
This sequence comes from Candidatus Heimdallarchaeota archaeon, assembly GCA_027061945.1. Lineage (GTDB taxonomy): Archaea > Asgardarchaeota > Heimdallarchaeia > Heimdallarchaeales > JAJRWK01 > JAJRWK01. Next base: position 4,556 of record JAMOVR010000161.1, on the reverse strand, counting down.
AAAAATGGTGAAAAAAATGCCGAGAAAAGAAAAAACAACGCAAACAATCGAAGCACCTACCGTAGTCATAGACGCCACAAATCAGATAATGGGTCGATTAGCAAGCGAAATTGCTAAAAGACTATTGCAAGGAGAAAGAGTAATCGTAGTTAATTCTGAAAAAGCGGTAATTACTGGAAACAAAAGATGGATTATTAAAGATTATAAAAATAAACTCCAGATAAAAACCGCTTCAAATCCCCGAAGAGGACCATTTCAACCAAGAATGCCTGACCGAATACTTAGAAGAACAGTACGCGGAATGCTTCCAATGAAAAAAGCAAAAGGAAGAAATGCATATCACCGACTATTAGCGTACATTGGAGTTCCAGAACAGTACGAAAACGCTGAAAAAATTAGATTTGATAATGCAGATATTTCTAGATTAAAATCTAGATATATGACTCTTGCCGAATTATCAAAAGAACTCGGCTGGAATGATTACGCTTACGCTTAATTAAAGAAGGGATGAAACATGGCAAAAGTAGTAATTGCTTCCGGAAAACGCAAGACCGCAGTAGCAAGGGCAACAATCAAACCCGGTAATGGAACAATTCGTATCAATGGACTTAGCTTAGATGCATACCCAGATAGATGGTTCAGATTAAGAGTAAAAGAACCATTAATCCTTGCAGGTGAAGAGATTGCAAATTCAGTAGATATAAGAGTAAGAGTTTTTGGCGGAGGAGTAAATGGTCAAGCTGAAGCAATCAGAATGGCCATAGCAAGAGGACTAGTTGAATACACACAAGACAGCTCATTAAGGACAAAATTCTTAGAATACGAAAGAACAATGATTACCGGAGATCCCAGACAAGTATGGTCAAAACGATTCGGTGGACCTAAGGCACGCGCACGCAAACAAAAGTCCTATCGTTAGAAAAACGCAAAAAACAGGTGATAATAAAATGCCTAAAGAACTAAAATCCCTCTCAGAAATCGACGAGAAACTATTTGACAGAACACTTGAGCTAAGAATTAAAAAATCTAAAGATACTGTAAAAGTAAAGTTCAGAACGCTATCAAAATTATATACCATTAAAGTAACTCCTCAAGAAGCAGAAACTATCGAAGCACAAGCAAAAAGCAAAGGAATAAACGTCGTTTCTTTCTAAAGACAAAACTAGAAATTTTTTCTATTTTTTTAGTTTTTAACTCTAAAAAATAAAATTAATAATTTTTGACCTATTTATTGCTAGTTTTATTTGTTATTCTAAATAAAATTTAACTCTGTTTGCAGAAATTCCTCTTTCAGAAAAATAAGGGATAGTAAAGGAGGAAATAAAAGTTAATGCTGGTAGTTCTATAATAATAGTGCCATAAAGCTGAGATAGTTAGTTTCATAGCGATTGTGAAGTAGATTCCATCAAAACTCTTGATCATGTTTTACTACATAAACATGATTTTGAAGAGAATCTTTTTGATTAAGTAAGAGACACCTTGCAAAAACAAGAGATAATTCATACAAAAAACTAGATGAAAGTTTATTAATCAATATAAAGAGGTATCACCCAGGTGCCACCCGGGTATTCTCAGACAATTAGAATAAAAGTTCAAAAATAAAACACATGAGTTCTATTGACGGGATAATTCGTGGGATCCAACTGGCTGAACAAGATAAAAAAATGGGTGGATATTACGATGATGACCACCTATCAAAGTATTCAGCCGAACAAGTAAATAATAGGTTAAAAGTAGCGATAAATCGGGGAAGAGGAAGAATTTTTGCTACCGGAGTAGGAGGAGCAGGCTCAAACGCAATTGACCGGTTAACAAAAACAGGGATCCCTGGAGCAACGACAGTAGCGATAAATACTGATGCTAGACATCTTTTAATGGTTCAATCGGACTTAAAAGTCTTGATTGGTGAAGAACTAACTAAAGGGTTGGGAGCAGGAAATGACCCTATGATCGGTAAAACTTCCGCAGAAGAATCTTATGAAGAGTTAGTAAACCTATTCCAAGGCGTAGATCTTGTATTTGTTACTACAGGACTTGGAGGTGGTACTGGAACAGGAGCTGCCCCTGTAGTTGCTAGGGCTGCAAGAGAAGCGAATGCTCTTGTTGTATCAGTATGTACTCTTCCCTTCAGAGTTGAAGGAGAAGTAAGAGTAAATAACGCGATGATGGGACTGAGAGAATTATATATGGAGAGTGATACAGTAATAGTTGTTCCCAATGAGAAACTCTTAGAAATTGCACCGGACTTAGCATGGCATGCAGCATTTAAAGTTGCAGATGAGATTTTAATTCGTGCTGTTAAAGGAATAACTAATGTAGTTATAAAAGAGCAGATCGTAAGTGTAGATTTATCGGACATAAGGAAAATTCTCAATATCGGGGGAAGTGCAATTATTGGTTTAGGACAAGCAGAAGGTAACAACAAAGTAGAAGAAGCCATGAATGCAGCACTCTCTAACCCACTTATCGAAGCAGATCTCCATTCAACAAAAGGAGCTGTACTAAGCATTAATGGAGGAGAAGACCTTTCTTTACAGGATATTTATACTGCAATAAGTATTTTAGAAGAAGAGATTAGTCCAAAAGCAGAGGTAATATGGGGAGCAACAATCGATCCTGCTTTAAAAGACCAGATAGAAGTTACTGCTATACTTGCGGGAGTAACGTCTCCATATGAACCCGCACCTTCATTAGAATATTCAGAATTTCCTCCTAGCTTATTTGATAATCAATTATGAGATCCACGGATTATCCCAAAAATTAGCCCCCTAACACACCATGAACTACTTAACTCGAGAATACGGAGGAGGGAGCTCTTTCTTTGCTTTGGGAAATACAAGTTTCCTACGCCATGGGAAATCTTCTTTAGCCATTAAAGAAACAGTTCCTATCGGAGTACTGTCTATTATTTTTAATTCTGTTCCACCAATAATTTGCTCGCTAAAGCTCATTATTTCTTCATAACTAGGCATACGGTCAAAACCGAGATGAGCATGAGCAGAACCAACCGAAGAAAATCCTTTTGCCTCTAAGAAATGGGCTCCTGAACGCAAGAATAACTCGGAGTATTTATCTGGAGAATGCATGTTTAGCCCTTTAACTAATGTCAAACGAATTACTTTCCTAGTATTCAGAGAAGGAAGTAAGTCTAGAGTTGCCATTAACCGTTTCCAACCATTTTTAGTATCAAAAGGACGTACTGTCTTTTTAAATGTTATCTCATCAGGAGCGGGGACCGTAACATATAACTGAGTAGGTAAAGGATCTAAAGTTTCCAAAACATCTGGTCTGGAACCATTAGTAACTAGAAAAGTAGTCATTCCATAGTCATGAAATTCCTGGATCAATTCTCCTAAACGAGGATATAATGTCGGTTCACCCGCTAAACTTATCGCTACATGTTTGGGATAAAGAGCTTCTTCCCATTTTTCACGAGGAACTTTCGGATGACCACCAAAACCACTTAATAATTTTCTTTGCCCAAAAACAAGACCTAGAACAATATCTTCGGGGTCATCAATTTTAACATTATTCATCTCATTTCCCATTGCCCATGACTCTGAACGCCAGCAAAATTGACATCTATGAGTACACCATGCAACTGCGGGTGTCATTTGTAAACAACGATGACTTTCAATACCGTAAAAACGTTGCTTGTAACATACCGCTTCTCTCTTCAAAGACTTCTTAGTATAAGTACACAACTTCACTGCACTATGATTTCCGTGAACAAAGTATTGTTGATGAACCAATACCTTTACAATGTCTTCTGGTAGACCAGTCATTGAAACCACGTCTCTAAAAAATACAGATTAATAAAGACAAAAAAAGATTTCATTCCAAACAAACAAACCAGTAAAAGTAAATAAAAAAGAACCAACAACATAAAGTAGGTAAATAAATATTGGTACAAAATTTTTTCAAATAATTCAACATATAATAAATAGAAGTTCAAAAACATCAGAAAATAAAATAAAAAAGGACACAGACAATGGTCTCTTTCAAAACGAAGGGAAAAACTCATGATCAACTTAAACAAGGCAAGACAAGGCATTAAAAGTAAAGAAACACACATCTTAGTCGGGATACTAATATACCTCGCAATACTAATGGATGCAATTATTGGAGGAGTAGTATTCCTAAATATCATAATAACTGCCCCAATCCAAAATTTATTCGTGCTACTAATAATTTCAAACATTATTTATGGAGCATATTACTACTACATAGCAGTAGTTCTAAAACCAGACTTCAAAATATGGTATATAATGCTATCAACCATAGTGACAATAAATTTCGTAAATATTCTCTATATTCTTTACCAACCATCAAATCAACAAACTCATTTATTCTTTTATTTTTCTCTCATTTTCTTTTTTACATTTTCATCAAATTCATTACTTGCCTTTGCAACCACGCTCTTGTCTGAGAGTATTGTTGAATATAAACGAGGATCTGTAGTGGGAATATGGATAGGAATCGCTTTAGCCATTGCCGGAATAAGCGAATTGAAGATAGTAAAAGATGTAGCTAGCCGAGATAATCTAATAGTTCTT
>JAMOVR010000160.1 GCA_027061945.1 Candidatus Heimdallarchaeota archaeon | reverse complement strand
TTCCTAGATTCAACACTTGATTATTAAAAAAAGAAGGTGATTATTTGTGATAAGTGAGAAAAAAGCTAGAGGATTAGAATTAGAAGAGCTGGCCTTGATAAATAAGTATTTAACAAAATTTGCAATTGAATTAAAAAAACAGGGAAAAACAAGCTTAGAAATTGAAAAAAATATTTCTCAAGAAAGAGAACGTATTTTTAAAGATATTGAGTTCATGGAAAGTATTGAGCATCAAATAGACGTAAGAAAAGTTCTCAAACGTCATTCAGAGGAATTAGGGATTCCTTTTAGAGATTCAAGTGATTTTTCTGATGTTAATATTAATAATACTAATTCTCAATTAGTAGGTATTAACACTGCCTTATCTAAAATTGTCAATTTTTATTATTTATTAATCGACGCTCTACATTTAAATCAAAACTACGCATGGAATGGCTTTACAATATTTATTTTATTTATTACGTACTTTTGGTTCATTTCATATACTGTAACAAATAACTTCTATTACGTCTTCATGTTGGGGGCAACTCAGAATATTCTATTTTATTATATCCAACGTAATCCCCATGTTATCAAAAATCGTTCATTTATGTTCTTAATGTCAATTTTATTTGGAATTGTGGAGTTTTTATTATTCTTCGTCTGTTTAACGGCCATATACAATTATAAAACTGTGTTTAATAGTTATTATGGGATATTTTATACCCTCAAGATATTTACTCCACTAGTAATCCTTAAATTCTTAACGTTATGGATGTTCTTTCTGTGGATTTCAAATCTATATCTCCTATTAAATTTATTATATCTGTTTATTAAAAATAAAAATACCTCTGAATCAATAACTAAAGAAGGTTATTTCTCTATAATTTTAAGCATAAATATTCTGTTTACTTTGCTTGTAGCATTTTCAGAGCCATTAGAGATCTCTAGAATGCTATTACTATTTTTTGCGGTTTATGGATTGTTAGTATATCTAATTCCTAATTATCATGTACATAATAATCGTTATGAAGCCATTCCAAGTTCAGATATTGTAATGAATTCCCAAAGTTATCTAAGCAACCCCATTATTGAAACAAAAGAGAATATATATACAAAACGTAGTAAATCTCAAGTATCTCATCCATTATTAGCAAGTATCTTACAAGTAGATCCTAATTATGTTTCTCACGTAAAAGTCAGAATTAATCATAGTAAACTTTCTCGTCACTTAAAAAAACCAATAAAATATTATGTCTTATCCCTTTTGACAATACTTTCTATAATTTCAAGTGCATTATTATTGTTCTCTTCTTACCAACACTATTATTTTCTTTCATCATTGTTTTATAGTGAAGATATTATTGCAACAGTTACTCGAGATAGCATCTTCTTAAGTATATGTTTGCTATTTATCTGGTTGCTTTATTCTCGCTCTGTTAACTCGAGAATAAAAAAGGTAAGCTACGTTCTCACTCAACTTATGATGTTTGATGGAAAATCAATCTCTCTTAGTTCAATAAAACTACCAATGCAACTTACTATCCAAGAATATTCTGATATTCTCAACAAGCTAGTAATGGATAACATAGTATATTTAGAAATGGACAGTCTAAGGAGGAGTTTTTAAATGGATGAAAAAAATAAAAATTCTGAAATTTTTACGAGAGAAGCTCAAAGAATGGTTGATGATTATATAATAAAAGTAAAAACAGAATTATCTAATGCCGATCTTTCACCTGATGAAATAAATAACGTAATTCAAGAAATTCAGAACCATATCTTAGAACTATGCAGAATAAAAAACAAAGATCGTGTAATAACTACTGACGAAGTAGCTTCAGTGTTAAAAAAGCTTGGTTCTCCTGAAGATCTCAGTAGATCTACAATTGCATCTAGAACTAACATTAATTCATCATATAATATACAAACAGAATTAAATTTACCTTCTACAATAAACAATTTCCAAGAAATAGACCGTAATGATAGTGTTTATCAGTCTGTCCCTATTCAATCAAGTATTTTTGCAGAGTATTCAGAAAAATTAGAGATCACTTCTAAGAAATTTGTAGATTTCTTTAATAATCTCGCTTCATATCCTATGTTCTTTGCATTATGGTTTATTCTGCCTTCTTATGTAATAATGCCCTTGTCTGATACATACTCCACACGCATTAATATCTTTAGATTCGTAATAGGTCGTATTTTTACTTTATTTTTAATTATAGAAACAATTTTGATCTCAATCTACGTTATAAATTGGTTCCTGTACACTATTTCCCCTATAAAAAGAACTTACTTTGATAATGCAATAATATTGCATAAATTTCCATATTTTACGTTATTAGTCCTTATTCTTCTCCCAATATTTTTAACAGAACCGTATTATTTTTACGACAATGGTCCTATCATGATTTTATTGTGGTTAATATTACTGATAGTATTGCTTTTCATTATTTTAGTAGAAGTTAAATATTTCATTTTTAAGAATAGACCCTTATTAATTTAGAAACATAAAATTAACTTTAATACCTAATTTCAAAATTTTTTTCTTCTTTTATTGGTTCTAAGTTTTTTTCAATATCTACTCTCACAACCTCAGCCAATGGTGGACCATTATGGCACCAAATTACAAATTGATTAATTTTTTCTTCAGGACCTTGAGCTTCAATAGTGACACTCCCATCAGGTTCATTTTTAACATAACCCGTTAAACCTAGTCTTTTAGCTTGTTCCCTTGCAGTAGCTCTGAAAAAAACTCCCTGAACTCTCCCATAAATCCTTAATCGAACTCTCATCATTAAAGATATTAATAATTTTAAAGAAAATAAATCTTTCATGAAAAAGTGAATAAGCTAAAATATGATATTAGACTTTAAAAAATCGAAAAAGAACAAAATTTGCATTAACATAATAATTTTAGTTTTTTTCTTGTGTTGGCAATCCCTTGCTTTCGTATGAGATCTCCCCGACCGTGGTTTTGGGGGGTCACTGCATGGAACCCATTCAATAAAGACTTATATCCCAAAGACATTCCCGATGAAAAAATGTATGTCATATGGACATAAGAACATTAGTTTTCATTTCATGTCCTATCTTGCGGGAGGGGAGTTTACACCAATAAAGTCAACCTATTCTAAAAGATAAAGTTAAAGCATTAAAATCATTGTTTTTAATTGATTGGTATGAATAATAGATTACAGGAGATCCAACATATCTTTAGAGCTTATGATATTAGAGGTATATTTAACAAAGATTTGGATACTACAATTATGAATCTTATTGGTCGTGCATATGGGACGTTAATAAAGAAAAAAGGTCATGATAGGATTACTGTTGGAGGAGATATACGTGCTTCAACACCTGTACTTATCGAGAGTTTTATTGCCGGAGTTGCTAGCACAGGAGTACATGTTGAATATGTTTTACCGTCTCCATTAGGAGTAACATTATTTCATGCATGGCAACAGGATCATGTGGCATCCGCTTTTATTACTGCATCACATCTTCCCCCTGAATGGAATGGCGTAAAGTTTTATCATGGTAAAGGTATGGGTTTTAGTCCAGATGAAAATAAACAAGTACAAAATATTTTTAATAATTTTAAGTTTGAAACCCCTGATGCGTTTAATATTGGTAATTTTGTAAAAGTGTATCCCTTCGACGAGTACGTAGATTATCTTAAGAAAAAGTTTGTCTTCAAGAAATCACATAAAATTGTTGTTGACTGTGGAAATGGAGCAATGTCATTAGTAGCACCAAGAGTTTTTAAAGAACTAGGGTTTGATGTTGTAGAAGTTTTTTGTTCTCCTGATCCAAGATTTCCAAACCGCCCTTCTGAACCCGAACCAAAAGTTCTTACTGAACTATCCAAGAAAGTAAGAGAGAGTGAAGCAATAATGGGTGTAGCCTTTGATGGTGATGGAGATCGGGCTGTAATCGTTGATGAGGAAGGTCATGTGTTGACTGGGGATGAAACTGGTGTAATTATCTCTAAATATTTACTAGAAAAAGAACCAGGTTCTTCAATAGTTATTAATGTAGAATGTTCCTTAGTGGTTGAGCAAGAATTAAAAAAAGCTGGCGCTAAAGTAAAATGGATTCCTGTAGGGCACTCATATCTTTCATTTGAAGCGGAAAAAGAAAATGCAATTTTTGGCATTGAAGCAAGTGGACATATGATTGCTCCAAAAGTATTTCTATTTGATGATGCCATTGTAATTCCGTTGTTAATGCTCCAAGCATTAGATCATTTTAATGAGCCTCTTTCAAAACTAAGAAAACAAGTTCCGAAAATTCATAAAAAGCGTTTCGATCTTGAGGCTTCTGATAAAACAAAGTTTGAGGTGGTAAAGAAAATTAGTGATTACCTTGAAAAAGAGTTTGGAAACGTAGTTACTTTAGATGGCGCAATGGTCTCAACAGATGACTTAAGATTGCTAGTAAGAGCGAGTAATACTAGCCCTTTAGTGAGAGTAACTATAGAAACAAGTTCAGAGGAAAAATTTGAAGAAGCAATGAATAAATACTTGCCCAAAATCAAGGAGTTCATAAAATAAAAAACAACATTAATTATTGAATTATTATTTTAAAGGCGGTCTTAATGAATAGAAAAAATGAGACTATTGAATTTAGGACTAGTGGATATAGATCACCAATTGGTAAAGGTCTAAATCCACAAATTGCAACTGAAATAGGCGCTTCTATTGTTGAACATATCGGAGAAAGCCCATTATTCATTGGATATGATAATCGTAGAAGCAGTTTGGCTCTTGCTTACGCGGTAGCATCTGGAATGATGGAGAGGGGTGCATATGTATATATCGTTTCAGATAATGTCCCAACACCTGTAACGGTAAATTATATTGTCCATTCAGAAAACAAAGCAGGTGTAATGATTACTGGTTCTCACTTACCAGCTAGTGATAATGGTATAATATACTTACTAGGGGATGGAACTTATTTCAAAGGAGAAATCCCTAGAGTTAAAATAGGGGAAGTTTCATGGGAAGGTTATGGTGATGCAGAATTTACTGATGAACCGGTTTTTTCATATTTTGACCGCCTAAGAAAAGCCGTTGAAAAACATTATATAATAGATCAAGACCGGGTCATCGTAATTGACACTGCACATGGTCCAAGCATACATTATTTCCGTGATATGTTAAGTGGAACAAGTAGGGCGATTGTGGAGATTAATACTCAAATGGACGATCGATTTCCGGGTCGCCCTAGCGAACCTTTACCTAACCACATTATTAGCACTCAAGCAATAGCTCAGCACGTAGGTGCGGATATAGGTGTTGCTACGGACATGGATGGAGATAGGGTCGTCTTTATTGATGAAAAACAAAGAGTTATTATCGGAGATATTATTGGAACACTCTTTGCTATTCATTACTGGGAGAAGAATCCGGGCAAATTTGTGGTTGCCCCTATAAATACGAGCCTTATTCTTGAGTGGGCAGCCGAAAAATACGGAGGAAAAACAGCATATACTGCAGTCGGCCCACCCTCTATTATTGCAGGTATTAAAACCTATAATGCCGAATTTGCTTTTGAAGAGTCTGGAAAATATTTTTTCATGGAATGGGGTATTTGGCCTGATGCAATGTATTCAACACTAAAATTGTTAGATATGCTAAAAACAAGAGATCAAACGTTAGGCGAATTTGTAGATCTCCTTCCTAAGACATCACTAGTAAAAGAAAAATTCAGAGGCTCCAAACATCATTTCTACAAGTATTACGAAAAAATAAAGAATACTTTAGAAGAGTATTTCAGACCAAAAGAAGTAGCTACCATTGATGGTATAAAGCTAATATTTGAAGACAACACATGGATTTTAGTAAGACCATCAGGAACAGAAAGATATATACGTGTATTCTCAGAAGCATTTGACGCAAAAATCGCTAAACAAAGGCTAAATGAAGCTAAACACATAACCCAAGAAATTCTAAAATAAATTTTCACTTTTTTGATTTCTCTCATAGATGGATTATGTTGAAAATTCTAGATGTCATCTTGTCTGTAATGATATATTTGTTAAACTTACTTTTTTTGCTCGTATTTGCCGCAAACCTTAGAAGCAATGATGTAGTTATTTTTTTTAGGGTTTATGAAAAAAATATGTTTATTAAAAAATAAGAAAGGTGTTTCTCCTGTTGTAGCTGCAATGTTACTAATCGCACTTATATTCTCAGCAGTGGCCTTTACTTACGTAATGGTAATTCCGCAATACAATCGATTAAAAATTGAACAAGACCAAGAAACTATAGTTAGTGGATTGACAGAACTTGGGAAAGCAGTCACTGAGATCTCAGTAGGGAGAGCGAGTGAAACAAAAACAATAACTATAATTACGAATATTGGAGATGAGTTCCGTTCTTTTAATACCACTGCTGTTATGCAAACTCTTTCTGTACATTACGAGGATACTACTGGGACCCCTCGAGTAATTACTTTAGTTCCGTTAAGTAATCTTCCAGTACTCGCGATTTTAGTTAATCCTTATGGCAGTAGCCCTATTCAAAATAATTTTCATCGAATACTTTCCGATCCAGCCGCACAATACCAAGATACATTTTTCGTTTCTCCCCAAATAAATATCGATGTAGGTCGCACTATTATAAATCTAACCAGACCAATTTTAGGCATAGCCGGTTCTGCAGGTTACCTCTTATTATTTAGGATATCTCTTTCTTATAATACATGGCATGATCAATTAGGGATAACACATTTAGAGATAATTATTGACCGTATAGTTTTGACTTTTCCAACTCCTATAGCCAGTTATGATGACCAACATGTTATAAAAGCAGTACATGAAAACACAATTGTAACAAAACAAGATGTTACAGCAACTGGTGCTGTTAGCGTAGTAGGCACAACTATCACTGATGGAGGCTCTGGCTATACAGAAACGCCTCTTGCACTTAATCAAGGAGCTACTCAATATCAATTACACGTAATACTGGTCAATCATTTCATTTCTCTTCAAGAAATAGGCTAAATTAAGGTGAAAACATGCCGTCAGAATATATAATTTATATGAGTGCCTTTATTATTGGAATATTAACACTTTCTGCTTTTTCTGCTACTTATCGTAACTTAGATGATCAAGCAAATCAGATAGTGGCAAACCAAACATTACAGAGCTTAGTTCAAGATATAGCCGGGAAAATACAAAACTTATACCAGCAAATATATTATCTAATTTTAAATTATGGGAATAATACCACTTTTAAAACATCAATATCTTTATCGCTACCATCTAAAGTCCAAAATGAATATTATCGTATACGTGTAGTAGTTGATGGAATGACTGGTGAAACTCAAACATTACAAGTTAGAGCATATTATGAAAGGGATTTGAATAATATTGTTTGTAATCATAACGCTTTTGTGGACGCCCATACTACCACTGTAAATGGAGAATTCATTTCTTTGGATAATGTCCATGAAATTCTTTTGTCTTATGATGGCGCTGGAAATTTCAATTTAACTTTACAAAGTAATCCTTAACACTCTTATATCCTAAAAACTTTTTTCTTTAAAAAAATAATTATTTTTTATGAGCTAAAAATTTCGTTTCTACTTTTTTCCACAATTAATAAATAAGCGTTCATCGGTTTATAACGCATGGGAATGATGCCAGAAATGCCATCGGGTGATCCATTATTAGAAGCGGGATCAATGCCAGTACTTGAGGAAACATATCCATTGATCCCGCCTTTTGCATTCGCATTAATTCAGACTGATCCTATCAGCAAAAGAACTCAGTATGTAGTCATGGAAAGCCCCATGAATACAAAAGAAGAGAAAGCCTTTGCATTCATAAAAGATGTACTTATAGAAGAATTAGACGTAGACTTTAGAAGTTTCAATGATAAATCAAAAGCAGAAGAATATCTAAAAAGAAAAATTAACAAAATTATTAGTGATTATAAGATTAAGTTAGACCCTGAAGAACTCGATAAAGTAATGTATTATTTAACTCGAGACTTAATTGGATTTGGTAAGATTGAACCCTTAATGAGAGACCATATGGTTGAAGATATCTCTTGTGACGGTGTCGGAATTCCTATTTATGTTTGGCACCGAAAATACGAGTCTATCCCTACAAACATTGTTTTCGATAAAGAAGATGAATTAGATAGTTTCGTAATTAAACTTGCCCAGAGATCGGGAAGACATATCAGCATTGCTCAACCATTATTGGACGCTGCTTTAGAAGATGGATCTCGTATACAACTAACTTATGGTAGAGAAGTAACACAAAGAGGGTCGACATTTACTATTCGTAAGTTCAAAGCAGATCCATGGACTATAGTTGATTTAATAATCAACAACACCATTAATTCCGAAATTGCAGCATTTTATTGGTTCGTTATGGAACACAGAATCTCATTATTAGTTGCAGGTGGTACTGCCGCCGGTAAGACCTCTTTATTAAACGCATTGGCTATGCTTATTAAACCAGATACAAAAATAATTTCTATTGAAGATACTGCGGAGTTGAATATTGCCCAAGAAAACTGGATCCCTGCTGTTGCTAGAGGGGGTATCGGCGAAACCATTTCTGGTGGTAAAAAAGGAGAAATTACAATGTATGATTTATTAAGGGCTGCAATGAGACAACGTCCAGACTACATCATTGTAGGAGAAATACGTGGTGAAGAAGCATATGTCATGTTCCAAGCAATGAGTACAGGACATAGTGGTCTTGGAACGATACACGGTGATTCTGTAGAAGGTGTAATTAATCGTCTTGTTAACAAACCAATGTCTGTGCCAAAAGACATGCTAAGAACACTCGATTTAATTCACATACAAACCAAAGTACGTTTAAGGGGTAAATTCGCTAGAAGATGTCAAAATATTACTGAAATAATTGACATCGACCCTGTAACTAAAGAGTTATTGACTAATAAAGTGTTTCAATGGAATCCACAAAAAGACTCCTTTACTTATCTCGGTAGATCATACACTATCGAAAAAATTAGAAATGTAACAGGAATGTCTGAAAAAGAATGCTGGGATGAAATTAAAAGGCGTGAAACAGTTCTCAAGTGGATGGTTAAAAAGAATATTCGTTACTACCGCGAAGTTAGTGCAATGATTAGAGAATACTACAGTAATCCAGAAGCTACCTACGAGCGAGCAAAAAGAGGAATAGAAACATAAATAGAAATTTAATTTAACTCTCCCCGCAGGAATTCTCCCTCCGCAAGGTGGAAGATGAACGTTGAGAATATTAATGTTTGTCTAAGTATAGTTCCCTTGCAGGATTAGAAATTCTCATAAAAATTTACCACGGGTTACCCTTTAAAATTTAAAAAATGGGAAGTGATTTCGGGAAAAATCTCCTTTAAGAAGCATGAATTTCCTCACAAAAGCAAGTAGTAATTCACTGAGTTTTTTTTGTAATTTTTTCTGGCCAAATACTATACTTCACTAATCTTTTAACTCTGTTGGCGGGTAGTCCCCTTCCGCAAGGGAGGGGATGAAATTAAAGCCGACACACTCTTTCACTCCTTCATACCACCACAACAACACTACGATGCCTATATACTAAGAAAACGTTATTACCCATGAAAACAACTATTAAACAAGGAAAAACAGGGAAAAAAGAAGGAAGAAAAATAGCTCAGAAAGATACACAACACAAGCACTAACAGTTAGTGAAGCTGAAAAAAGAAGAAAACACCTAACTAAAAAACGTCTACTCCAAAGTATTGCAAATGG
>JAMOVR010000159.1 GCA_027061945.1 Candidatus Heimdallarchaeota archaeon | reverse complement strand
GCTAGTTCGCCTGATGACGCAATTGGGTTGTTAGTGGATATGGTGGCACTTGCAAAGCGTGATGGTACTTTCCATATTACTGAAAAGATGTTTGTGAAGCGGGTTGGGAAGTTGGTAGGCTTTGCTGATAATGATATTGATGAAATAATGGCAACTATTGAATAATGTCTAACGACGGCACAACCCCGCGTTAAGCTGCCCCGCCTTCGGCTCTGGGGATTCGGCGCGATTTTCATGTAAATTTTTTCGGGTAAAATTGGGTTGCGGGTGCAAAAACGGTGGTCCGCTTACGCCCTCGTTGGGCAACTCCCTGCGAAATAATCCTTACACGGCTATTCTGGTGTTTTTCTCCCTATTTACGACCTTACATCTAAAGTCTGGGCGTTTGCCTATTTTTTATTGAATTATCACCCTTGAATACAGGGGTATTAAAAGGGAAATGTCCAGATATGCAGGTTTGATAAAACCAAAGTTTGTCTCAACGAAAATCATTCAAAAAATTACAAAACCACTACATGCAGGTCTAAATTGTTTGATTACCCATGTGTGGGATATAAAATAAGCGAACGCCCAGTAAAGTGTTATGAAAAGAAAAGAAGATGAAGGGCTAGAAAAAGAACAAGAGCAAAATTACCTATCTGATTATGAATTTAAGCCGTATTTGTCTGGTAAAAACCCTTTGGTTATTCTCTTGCCTATTACAATAATTAGTTCATTTCTTTCAGTTCTCTCATATAAATTTGCATCACGAAGTGATTCTCCATTATTAGAATTTACACTTACAATATTCATACCCATTTCATTGTATTTAGTCTATATAACAAGCCTATTTTTAGTGGACTTTATTCGTTACGATATAATTAAACCTATTATAGACACTGTTTTATCACGATATGGAACAAAAACAACAGGAGTAATTAGTAAATCTTATCGTTGCGATAATGATGGAGATTCATGTGTATGCGGAACTTATCATTTTCGAACCTCTAACAGAAGCGAACATCAAAGGAATTTCTCCATTTGCTTTCATCGACCTAGCGGCTCACAATGGAAACTTGTCACTGAAGGATATTCTCTTGGAGCAAAAAATTCAGTTATTTATTTAAGGTATTTTCCGGTAATTAATAAAATGCAATTTCCAATTTAGAATAATATTTATCAATCTACAAGTTGCCCAACCCCGCGTTAAGCTGCCCCGCCTTCGGCTCTGGGGATTCGGCGCGATTTTCATGTAAATTTTTTCGGGTGAAGTTGAGTTGCGTTTGCAAATGCGGCGGTCAGCTTACGCCTACGTTGTGCGGCGGAAAAGCATGGAGGGAGGTTATGAGTTCTTGACCGCTATATGTATGTGGATTAGAATACACATATATTCGGTTGTAAGAGGTGAAAAAGTGAAGACAATTCAAATGACCATTGATGAAGACCTATTATCAGATGTCGATCGTGTCATTCGTAGCCTGGAAACAAATCGTTCAGCCTTTATTCGAAATGCGTTAAGACTGGCTATAAAAAGATATGAAATTCGAGAAATGGAAAAACGGCATATTAGCGGGTATGAAAAATACCCGGTCGAAAAAGGCGAATTTGATATTTGGCAAGACGAACAAGTTTGGGGGGTAGCATGAAACGCGGCGAAATTTATTGGTACACATTCAAATCGCCAGACAAGCGTAGACCAGTTCTTATTTTGACCCGTAGTGCAATCATCCCATATCTCAATACGGTCACAATCGCCCCCATAACCTCCACAATTCGGGATATTCCATCGGAGGTACTCTTAACGACAGATGACGGAATGGGCAGAGAATGTGTCGTCAATTTCGATAATATTCAAACGGTGGACAAATCAAAAATAGGAAAACTTATTACGCGATTGTCATTCGAGCGCTTAGAAGAAGTCAGGGAAGCTGTCTATTTTGCGCTTGGATTGGATAATGATGTTTGGTAGCAATGGTTTCGTTGATACCTATCGCCAGCCAACCCCACGACAAGCTGCCCCGCCTTTGTCTGAAAATTTTAAAATGAAGTAATCGGATTTTTATGTGAATGTTGTCGCGTGGGAGAGCAAGATTTTTTCTTCTTTATAATAAATAGTTCTCAATCAAAACACCAACTAAGATGGGGATAGATCCTGCAATGAGTGCGACCATAAAATAGTCCGCAAGAGCTAATTCATCTGCAATGACTCTATTGGCTCGTTGGTATGCTTTTTCGTTGGTTGCCGTAGGTAGTGTGCGATAATAATACCCCTGAGGGCGTTGTGATTCCCTATGAGAGATGAAATTGAGAAGAATGGTCATTACAATAATCCCCCCGCCGACCCAAAAGCAAATTTCTTTATATTTTTGAAGTAACTCTCTTTTTATAAAAAATAATGCGATGGCAATTATTAAAAATATACCGGCTTCTGCGATGAGAGAAATTTGTGCCTTCTTTTTATCCATTTTACCCTCTACCTTCTTGAATTTAATGACTAAATAGCGT
>JAMOVR010000158.1 GCA_027061945.1 Candidatus Heimdallarchaeota archaeon | reverse complement strand
GGTGAAGAGATCAGTATTCGTCCTTCTAAACAATTCACCCATATTGCTTTGTTTAAGAGTAAATTTTTGACTCGTGTACATGAAAAAATAGATCCTGGTTTTCTTAATCTCTCTGTTAGACAGAGAAAAGCAAAATTTGAATTTTTATAAAACTCGTTGTTTGTTTCTTCATTTTTTCTATTTCTTAGTTATTTTTTGTAATGTAGAGCAAGACTTATTATGAGTTGTTTTTATTTGATATTAGAAACTATTTCTTAGTTTAACATACTTGTACCTCCGGTATAAGTATTCTTTCATTCCCTATTGCTTCATAGGTGGGTATAATGGCAACTCAGCCGATTTTAGAAGAGATCAAAGAAAAGATATTCGAGTTCGTTCCAAGAGAGACGGATATTAGTTCAGTAGAATTTGAAGGCGCAGAGGTTGCAATTTATGCGCGTAATCCTCAGATTTTGTTAGAAGACGATAGTATCTTGAAGAATCTTGCTAGGACAATCCGTAAAAGGATAGTTGTTCGTTCAGATCCTGCTGTTCGTTTAAGTGAAGATGAGACAAAAAAAATTATAGAAAGTATTCTGAGGGAGGAAGGAGTAGAGATTACAGATATTTCTTTCGATCCTACGATCGGAGAGGTAATTATTGAGGCTGATAAGCCAGGGGCTGTTATTGGTAAGGATGCTAGTCGTTTACGTGAAATAGCAGCTAAAACTAAATGGCGTCCTCGTGTTATTCGAACTCCTCCTATTGAATCTAAAATTGTTAAGTCTATTAGAAATATCCTCGCCATGGAAAGTAAGTCTCGCTTAGATAATTTAAGACGTATTGGTCAACGTATTCACCGTCCTCCTATTTTTATTGATGGTGAAGTTCGAATTACGGCCTTAGGTGGTTATTTAGAAGTTGGTAGGACGGCGAATCTTGTTCAGACAGGAGAAAGCACGATCTTGGTAGATGCAGGTGTTAATGTAGGGGCTACAAAGGCAAATAATGCACTCCCTAGGTTTGATTTACCTGAATTTGATATTGATTCTCTAGATGCCGTTATTGTTTCTCATGCGCACTTAGATCATTCGGGTTTTGTTCCTTATCTATTCAAGTATGGTTATGACGGACCGGTTTATACTACACCACCAACTCGAGATCTAATGATTATGCTTCAGCTTGACTATCTTGATATCGCCGAGAAAGAAGGTAAATTATTACCTTATTCCCAGTCAGACATTAAAGAAGCAATTTTACATACTGTCACTCTAAACTATGGTGAAGTTACAGATATTGCCCCTGATGTAAGACTTACATTTTATAATGCAGGGCATATAATCGGTTCTGCAATAGTCCATTTACATATTGGAGATGGAAGATTTAACGTTGCTTTTGCCCATGACTTCAAGTATGCGAAGACGAGGCTTCTTGATCGTGCAAATACGAAATACCCCAGATTGGAAACTATTATTATGGAGTCCACTTATGGTAATCCAAAAGATGTTCTCCCCTCAAGACAAGAGTCTGAAATGAGACTAGCAAAAATTGTTAGAGAAACTATCGAGAAAGGAGGTAAAGTTCTTATTCCAGTGCTCGCTGTTGGTAGGGCCCAAGAAATAATGGTTATTCTTGAGAGTTTAATGAGACATGATAAAATTCCTGAAGTTCCAATCTTTACTGAGGGAATGATCAGTGAAGCTACTGCCATTACTACGGCATATCCTGAATTTTTAAGTCGCTCCTTAAGAGAAAGGATCTTTCATGCGGGAAATAATCCATTTTTGGCTGAATTCTTCCATCATGTTAGGAGTAAGGAAGAAAGAGAACAAATTGTTAATGGAGAACCTAGTATTATTATGGCTACCAGCGGTATGCTTAGTGGTGGCCCCAGTGTTTATTATTTCTATGAAATGGCTGAAGAGGAGAAAAACAGTATTATCTTCGTGAGTTATCAAGGAAAAGGAACTTTAGGTCGTAAAATTGTTGAAGGTGCTAGAGAAATACCTGTTCAAGTTGAACATGAGAAAACGCGCGCCTTAAACATAAAAATGAGAGTCGAACAAATTAATGGTTTTACTGGGCATAGTGATCGACGAGAACTCATTGAGTTTGCTAAACATTTGTCTCCAAGACCAAAGAAATATATTATTGTTCATGGTGAACAGTCTAAGTGTCAAAACTTAGCAGTAGCTATCCACAGAGCTACCAAACGTGAAACAGTTGCTCCTCCAATTGGACAAACTCTATTACTTGATTAACTTTATTTTCTCTTCCTTACTTTCCTTAAAACAATAAATTAATAAAAAAAAGCAGTCGGAAAGGCTACAATTCCAACCCAATTTTTATATTTATTATGATTTATTTTCTTATATTATGATGTATATAACTCTTCTAATATATCGTCTATAGTGTTAATTAGTTTTTTTCTCAACTCTTCTCGGGAAGGTAATCTTTCTTTATCAATTGTATATATTAATTCTTTTGCTAAAATATTGTATCCCATAGATAGTAAAAGAACTGGTAATGGTGGTAAATTTAATCCTGTTTCTGAAATTAATGATTTTTCCCCTTTTGTCTCTTCATCAACATAAGTAATCCCGAAATTAGAAATCTCTTTTACCGGTGTTCCTTTCTTTACTTCAATTTTATCTTCTTCAACTTTAATAGGAGGTGCTGGAATTGGTTCTTTTGTTTTTTCCACTTTTTTCTCTTGTCTCTTAGTTTTCTTTTCTTCTTTTTTAATTGGTAATGGCTTTCCTTCTTTATACTCTTCATATTGCTTTAGTAATTTAGAAATAAATGCTTCTGTTTCAGAAGGTTCTATTGTATCTATTTTATATCTAAAGCCATTTTGAGCATTTAACTTTGTTGCTGCTAATCCTGCATTGTAAGCTAATTTGTTTGAACTTTGTTTTCCTTTTACTACCCAAATACTATTGTTCATATTATCTAAAACCAGAACCACTCTTTTAGGATGAAACGCTTTTTTCGATATTTCTAATTCTTCTAATTCATCTTTTGAGGTTACTTTATAAATTGTAAGTAATTTTGTTTCCATCAAACTTTCACCACCATTTTACTATTAATCTTATTTTTTAAAGCCTTTATTACTTTCTATCACTTTAACTCTGTTGGTGAGAAGTTATTTCTTTTCTGGCTGGAAAGGTGGGATGGGTGTTGAGAACTAACAATTTAACTTTCTCGGCGGGAAATCCCCTTTCGGAAGGGAGGGGATGAAAGCCGAAAACATCATATGTTTTTTTATATGTTTTTCTTGCAGGGCTGGGACGGCCCGTAGCGCCTGTGGAGAGAGTCTCCTCTGTGAAGCAAGAAGCCCCTCACAAAAGCAATAGGTAGTTCACAGAACTTTATTAACAAAATCAATCAATTAAAAAAAGTCGTATTACCACTCGAAAATGAATAAAATGAATAAGATCAAGAGTTACATCATTGGAAATAATGTAGTTATATGGGACTATAATGATGCTACAAAAATATATAATATGGGATTTTTTGGAAAACCAATTGGTATTGGAAAAGTTAAGCCAGGAGATATTCTCTTATATCCATTACAGTTATCATTATTCGACGCGTTATACCTTTTAGAAAGAGAAAAAATAGAAATTTATAAAGATGGAGAAATAATAAATAAAACCGAATTTTTAGAATTTGCAGATAAAAACTATAATCGATTTTATGAAAAGTATATAGTATATGAAGATTTGAGAAAAAAAGGTTACATTCCAAGGGCCGGAATGAAATTTGGAGTAGATTTTGTAGTGTATAAAAAAGGACCTGGAATTGACCACTCTCCATTTATGGTGCATATTGAACACGATCATTTAGTAATTGATCCGATTCTTTTATTAAGGGCCGGAAGACTTGCAACTTCTGTTAAAAAAAAGTTTATTACAGCAATTGTTTCAAAAGGATATCCTAAATATTATGTTTTTAATAGATTTAAACCATAATTTAAGATTTAACTAATCTTTTCAAATGCATTATCAGCTAAATAACGGCGTGCCATTTCAACATATTTATCTTTGTACCATGCTAATTTTTGTTTTATCTCCTTTTTAGTTTCATCATGAATATTACCAACGGGTTTAGCAGGTACACCTACTACGATATCTCCTTCTTCAACTATTTTGCTATTTGGAACAACAGCACCTTCCCCAATAACGGCCCATTTTTTGACGGTGCAATAATCTGTAACTACGGCCCTCATACCTACAACCACTTCATCTTCAATAACACAATTATGAACAATACAACCATGACCCAAAGTAACTCGAGAACCAATCTTAGTAACGTCATTAGGGCGAGCATGTATAACAACATTTTCCTGAATAGACGTTTCATCGCCAATAATTATTGTACCATAATCCCCCCTAATAATCGCCCCAGGACCAACATAACAATTTTTACCAATAGTAACGTCCCCTATTACATCCGCTGTAGGAGCAATAAAGGTGCCTTCACCAATTTTAGGAACACGGTCTTCAAAACGCCATATCGCCATGAATCAAAAAATAAACACATCCTAAAAATAAGTTACGCATAAAAATTATGAAAATAAAAATGGTGCCCGGGGCGGGGCTCGAACCCGCGAACCTCGGGATGACTTCTCTCAGGTCTGGAGCTCTGGCCTTCCTGACACGGAGATTATGAGTCTCGCAATCCAGTTGGATAGTATTACCCAACTGAATACCCGCGCTCTAACCAAACCTGAGCTACCCGGGCACATTACATGCCAATGACTGTTAACAGCGAAGTGTTTTCGCCGTCAGTATAGCAATTTTATGATGAAAGTTTAATGATTTTTGGTTGGATTAAATTCAGATGTTAGATAGATGTATAATATAAGGCCTTTATCTGTTAATTAGTTCTCTTCCTTCAGCAATAATTACATGAGATGGTTTTGGTAATTTATATCTAGCTTTGTCAAGAGCTTCAAAAGCTGCTTTCCAATGCTGAGGAGGAACCCATATAGTAGCAATTTCTTGGCCTGCACGGACGCGAGCTGCTCGGTCTGTAGGTTTGCCAAATGACCGCCTCATACCATCCTGCATACGGTCTGCTCCTGCAAAGGCCATCATCTTGTTTTCTCTCAGGATGTGATGAGGATGGACCCTTACTCTGAAATGATAGTTTTCCCTACCTACCTTTTTCATTAATTTACGATTAACTGCTTGTCTTAATGCCTCTAACGCCATATGTCTAATTTGGCAAGGCTCGTCAATAACTAAATGAAGTACTACTGGGAAAAACTTACCTTTTTGACCCATGTCATAAATCTGAATCTTACTGCCAGGAACACTACGAATATACTTCTTAATCCTAGTGTATGCAGGACCTTTAATTTCAGTGTAACATCTAGCTGGTCTTTTACCCATTTGTTTTCACCTTTTTTAAACAATTTTCTTTTCAAACTTTAACGAGCACTAAGAGCAATACGCTCAAGTTCTTGTTTCTTGCGTATAGCAAGGCTTTTTGTGTCATTATTTGCTGCAGCGATTAATTCATCAGCAATTATCTCAGGAAATGATTTAACATTGTTAAAAGCAGTGCTGTTAATTCCTTGAGCTAAGTAACGAAGAGCCAAGTCAACTCTCCTTAAAGGAGCAATGTCAACTGACTGATGCTGAGCAATACCACCAAAAGTAACCCTTGTAGTTTCCTCTCGAGGAGCAACGTTTTGAATAGCATCTACCAATACCTGTACCGGATTTTTACCGGTTTTTACATAGATCATGTCAAATGCAGCTTCAACTGCATTCATTACCATGATCTTTTTCCCAGTATTCCGCCCTTTCCTCATTAGTTTATTAATAAAACGTTCTACAATGTTAAGTTCCGCTTTCTTAAATCTTTGAGAGGCATTTCTTCCATGAGAATGCGGAATAATGATGGGGCGGAGGGAAATATACTTCTTTAAACCAATATCTGTAACTTCCACATCTTCTAATGACCATTTGTTGAAGAGCTTAATGTCACTCATTTTTGTTAACCTCGCCTAAACAATGCTTCGTCAAGAGGAATAAAAACCTAATGAAAGGGCAAATAACCAAACAACTTTTTTAAACAAACAAACTAGCCTTCATCTACTAGCCTAAATCTCAATCTACTGTTACCTTTGCGTTCTGGATCTAAGGATAGTTCCACTCTCTTACCAATAGCTAATTTTGAGTGCTCACCTTCAATAAAAGCAGTAATTCTTTGTCCAGAATCAAGCTCAACAATACCAACAACATAAGGAAGAATGTCACGGAATTGGGGTGGACCAATATGAATAATAGTATAAGTTAATAGTTTACCATTTTTACTAGTAATCTCTAAAAGTTGCATGTTAGTAGATTTACAATCAAGACAAATAGGTCTAGGAGGAAGATAGACTGCACCACAATTCGTACACTGGCTACCAACTAAAAGCCCTTTTTCTAAGCCTTCAGTATAGGTAGCAGTAAAACGGGATAATTCAAGAACCTTTTTTTCATCCATAATAAAGCACCTCAGATTTTCTTGAAAACATGAACTACTTGGGTACCACCACTACCACCAATATTCTGAGTTAAACCAATTTCTGCATCAGCGACTTGATTCTTACCAGCTTCTCCGCGAAGTTGTTCTACAATAGAGACCACTTGGGATATGCCTGTAGCACCTACAGGATGCCCCTTAGCTTTTAACCCTCCTGAAGGATTGACCGGTAACTCTCCATCAATCGCAGTAACCCCCTCAAGAGTAGCATGACCACCTTGCCCTTTTGGAAAGAACCCTAAGTCCTCTATTGCCATTATCTCCGCAATAGTAAAACAATCATGAACCTCAACAACATCTACGTCTTTAGGAGTAATCCCAGCCATTTTATAGGCTTTCTCCGCGACTATTCTTGTAGAACGAAAACCTTCTAATTCACTGCGATCATGTAAAGCCATAGTATCACTAGCTTGTGCACTAGCAATAATTTCAACAGGATGACCTGAAAATTCTTTAGCTTTTTCAAGAGTAGTTACAATAACTGCAGCTGCTCCATCTGTGATTGGAGAGCAATCATATAGATGTAATGGATCTGCAATCATAGGTGAGTTCAGCACTTTGTCGATAGTAACCTCTTTATGAAATTGTGCTAGTGGATTATTCAAAGCGTTTTTATGCGCTTTTACTGCAGCAGCCGCAAGCATTTCTGATGTTGTACCGTATTTGTGCATATGGGCACGAGCCATCATAGCGAATACTCCTGGAAATGTAACACCAACATTTGCTTCATAAAGATCATCAGAACACATGGCCAAAGCTTCAGTGACCTTTGGGGTCGGGAGATTAGTCATTTTTTCAACCCCCCCAGCAATGACAACATCGTAAAAACCAGATGCAACACTCATAATCGCAGTTCTTAAGGACAAACCACCGCTCGCACAAGCAGCTTCAGTCCTAGTAGAAGGAATATTGTTTAGAGCTAAATAATCCGGCAAAATAGGAGCCAAATGCATTTGGTGTTCAAACACGTCACTAGATAAATTACCAACAAAAACAGCATCAATGTCTTTATGTGTTACTCCAGCATCGAGCATTGCTCTATAAGCAGCTTCTGTAAAAAGCTCTCTGCTGGTAACAGCACCTAAAGAACCGAATTTCGTCATTCCAATACCTATAATCGCAATTCGTCTTGGAAGCCCCATAATAATATCAAAATACTTGTCACGGTTATTCTATATGAATATAATTCCTCTGTCAAAATAATAAAGAAAGAACAAGCTCTAAATTTTAACACGATTGGCGGAAAATCCTCTTCCTTATGGCTGAAAAAGTAGGGCGGTGGATTAGAAGCGATGCTAATGTTAATACAAGTTAGATACAGAATTTTCAAGGGAGTCTTATTGATAATACTAAGGGCAATTCTAATCTTAGGACTAATTTTTTAATTTATAGCGGAAAAATAACAAAACATCTAAACAATATAGAAACAAAAACAATTATGAAACTCCCAAGAACATAAAAAGTATAATCAAGCAAATAATAAATGATGAATTCCTATTCACATGGTTCACGTTCCTTATCACATGAGGTTAAAGTGCCTGGAACAAGATATGTTTGTGCCTTGGAAACTTTTCAAGGACAATGGTTCTTACGGCTAAAACTATCAGATCATATCGAAGCAGAAATGCCATTATATAAACTAAGTAAAAGAACAATACATGAGGGGATAGGTGCTCTTCTCGCTCAAAATCAAATTTCTGTAAACGAGTTGATACATGAAAGCTTGACAAATCAAATAGTATCTAAGCTTGGGCCTCTACTAAAAGACGACAAACTAAAAGGAAAAGGAGCACACTTTGATACTGACACAAAAATGGAATTAGAAGAAAGAATACTTCAATTAGAACAAAGAATAGTTTCATTAGAAGAAAAAATTGAAGAGCTTGAGAAAAAAATACAATAACAAAAATTAACAACATTTTATTGGAAAATAAATTATAATAAAATTATAAAATAATACTCCTCGCTAAATTAAAGTTTCTTGGAGATCCCGCTATGATGACAGCAATGCAAACATTGACTGAAAAATACCGACCAAAAAGCGAAAAAGAGTTAGTTGGTAATAGAGAGGCAATAAGGCAATTAAAAGAATGGCTTAGTCAATGGTTAAAAGAACAAAAACCAAAAACAAAAGCTGTCTTATTGATAGGACCTGCGGGAGTTGGAAAAACATCTGCAACATACGCACTAGCTAATGATTTTGGTCTTGAAGTTATAGAAATTAATGCTTCAGATACTAGAGATACATTTTCAATTGAAAGAATAATTGGGAATGCTGCAATCACAATGTCACTATCAGATAACAAAGGAAAAATAATTCTTGTAGATGAAGTAGATGGAATACATGGTAATTTTGACCGAGGGGGGCTATCAGCATTAAAAAAAGTTATTAAAAATACTCAATTTCCAATAGTACTAACTGCAAATGATCCTGAATCTTCAAAAATTGATCAATTAAGAAAGATTGTAGAAATAATTGAATTTCATAGAGTATCTGAAATTGAAATCTTCACACTATTAACAAAGATTACAAAAAAAGAGAAAAAAAAAGTAGATACAAAAAAACTTCAAATAATTGCTGAAGTTTCACAAGGAGATCTACGAGGAGCACTAAATGAGCTACAGAGTATTTTTGACATAAATATTTCTTTTGAAAAGTTCGTAGAACAATACATCAAAAACATACGAAACCATCAAACAACGATCTTAGAAACAATTCATGCAGTATTTAATGCTGAAACACCGGATCAAGCACGTCAAGCCTTATTTTCAGTTCCAACCTCGGACTATTCATGGTTATTAAGAACAATTATTGAAGCTCTATTGGACTACAGAAAAGTTCCAATAACAGAAAAAAGCTTATTATTACAAGATTATGCCCATGCGGACTTAGTATTAACTAGAATTAGAAAAGAAAATCAATGGAGGTTACTAAAATATTTCTTCTTTGATATAGGATACAAAGCAACTTTACATAGAAAAACAAAAATTCCTGTGCACTCCTTAAAAATCCCTCAACTATATATTGAATTAAGTAGATATAAAAAAACATCTCAAACAATTCAAAGCTTATCAGAAAAACTATCTAAGAAACTACATATGCCTCCAAGAAAAATAAAACAAGAAATTATTCCCCCACTAAGAATAATAGCAACTGAAAATCCAGTTAAAGGCGCAGAAATAATGGCCTCTTTAGACTTTACTGATGATGAAATATCAACAATACTAAGTAAAGATGTAGCTGCTGAAG
>JAMOVR010000157.1 GCA_027061945.1 Candidatus Heimdallarchaeota archaeon | reverse complement strand
AATTCTCCCGATTGGCGCGAAGGGGAAAGAGAAGATTCTTTTATCAATCTTGCTGCCAAGCATCATAAGCCTGAAACACCTTTGCAGTGGATTGTTGCCCAGGCGGATCGTTTGAGTAGTGGTTTTGACCGTGCGGAGTTTGAGCATGATTTTTGATCAAGTTAAAGAAATTACCATAGCTGCTTTGCTTCACGATGTAGGGAAAGTAGTGCAACGCGCACAGGAAAATCCACGCGCTATGACCCATTCTCAATGGGGAGAAATGTGGTTGGCCAATTTTTCCAAAAATTCTAAATTAATTTCCAAAATAATTCCTGCGGTAGCGTATCATCACGCTGGAACCGACCTTTGGGACAAAACCAACTTTACTTTATTAATTTACCAGGCTGACAATTGGGCCTCCTCTGAAAGGGATAAGAAAAGTGATAAAGATCCAAATTATAAATGGGATAATGAGGCCCCTTTGGCTACTCCTTTTTCGCGCATTTCGTTAAAAGAAGAAAGAACAATATATCCGTCATTTTGGCCAGCTCAGGAATTATATCCTCTTCCACCTTTAGCTAATATAAAGCCAATAAAAGTTACCAACAAAATATATAAAGAATTGCTTTCTAAATTTGAAAGAGACTTTTCCGAGATTGCCAAAGATGGTTTGCATCCAGATACTCTTTTAATGTTTCTTGAGAAATATTTCTCGTTTATTCCTTCAGAAACACTTGTTCCTAAAAAAGACTTTGGAAAGTGGCCTGATATTTCACTTTTTGATCACTTGAAACTCACCGCAGCTATAGCTTCTTCCTATTATTTATGGCTGGCCGAAAAATATGGTTCAAAGTTTACTGAAAACGAACATCTTTTTAAGGAAGAGATTTGTTATCTCGCTGATACAGAAAAGCCTTTCTTATTGGTTGGGGGTGACATCTCCGGCGTTCAAAAATTTATTTATACTATAAGTTCCAAAGGAGCTCTCAAATCCCTCAAAGGGAGATCTTTTTTTCTTGAGCTTCTTACAGAACATGCAGCAAAAAGAATTCTTGATTCGATTGGTCTTTACCGTTGTAATCTGATCTTTGCCGGAGGTGGGCATTTCTATCTATTGTTACCTAATACAGCAAAAACTCTTCAGCTCATAGAAACAATTACTTCAGAATTGAATAATTGGCTTGTAAAGCAGTTTAGTGGTGCGCTTGAAATTCATGTTTGTTATGAAAGTTTTCATCCTGGTGTTTTTACTCGTAGAGCAGGTTACCTTTTTCAGAAAGTCTCACAAAAATTTGAAGACTCCAAAAAAAGACCTTTTATTCAATATTTAAATAAACTGCTTTCAGAACCTTTGCCTCTTCATGAGAGCTGTTTGGCAGGTGCGGGCTCTCCTGGTTCTTGTAGTATCTGTTTTCGAGACGATGTAGAGATAAAACCTCACGATGGACTTGAGCTCTGTAATGGTTGCAGGGAGCAATTAGAACTTGGTAAAAGTATCCAAAAGTGTGCTGGAAATAAACAATATCTCTTTAAACATTTCTTGGTCTGTCAATTGAAGGAAGGTATCGAAATTGAAAACAAAAGATATCAATTGTCATATAAGCCAACCAATAAATCACTATATGTTTGGTCAGTAAATCACTTTTCTTCTCAGGGAAATGCTTTCATTCCTTCCGGTCTTTACCAAGGAATTTTTGAGTTTGAGCAACTCAAAGAAGATAAATCTTTTGGTCTTCCAAGGCTTGCTGCTTTGCGCATGGATGTGGACAATTTGGGGCAAATCTTTCGCGAAGGTCTTGCGGATGAGGATCAAACTTTTTCTCGCTTGACTGCTATTTCTAGAGCTTTGAATCTCTTTTTCAAATATCATTTGAATGCTCTATTGTGCGGTGAAAGAATAGGCGGTTTTTCTTATCCCGCTGCCCTTGAGCCTTATGACTGGGCTGGAAGAAATGTCCGGGAAGACGGACGAAATGTTGCTATCATCTACTCTGGAGGGGATGATCTTTTTCTCATGGGGCACTGGCTTGATATCTGCGAGGCTGCATTTGACATAGTCAAGGCCTTTAGAGAATACACTGGTAATCCTGAGCTTACCATATCTGGTGGTATAGCGATGGGGCACATCAAGATGCCAGTTTATCAATATGCCGAACTTGCTGGAATAGCAGAAAACCAAGCTAAAAAATACAGAAAAGAGAAAAATTCTTTATCTCTTTTTGGGAAAGTTATTCCTAATGAAAGAATTGATGGTCTTAAAAATGTTCTGAGGATTTTCGCTTCCTTTTTAGAAAATAAAGGGGAATATATGTCTCTTAAAGAGAGAGGCCTTTCAAAAGCTTTTTTTTATAGGCTACTTAATAGCGCCAGAGAATTTTTAGATGAAGATAATAGAGATAGAATTCTTGTTCTTCCCCGGATAGTTTACCTTCTGGCAAAAGTCAAAAAGGATATTTTGGGTGAAGATTATATAAAATTGCAAAATTATTTACTTTCTTATAATGAAGAAAACT
>JAMOVR010000156.1 GCA_027061945.1 Candidatus Heimdallarchaeota archaeon | reverse complement strand
TATAAATTCTTATACCAAACATTCATACTTTCAATTTTCCCTGCAATGTTGGTATTGTTTCTTAATCTTCCTGCAAACTTATAACCAGCTCTAGCAAAAGTAATATTTATTCCATGTGATATAGCTCTTGCAATGGTATATGTAGTCTTAATGCCTTTTCTTTTTACTTCATTTTCCATTTTAACAAGGAGTTTAAATGCAAAGTTGTGTCTCCTCCATTCAGGAATAACTGCAAAGTCAGTCATCTCTGCATTTAAGGCTTTATGATCCATTTCTGCTGATGAAACAGCTACTAAACCATTTTCTGCTTCAATAGCAAAGTAATCCACATGACTTTTCATAGTTTTTAAGAGATAGTCAGGATCAAAAATTGGGAAAGGGTAGGAAGAAAAGACTTTTTTATATATGTTTGCCATAGAATGGATATCTTTTTCTGTACACTTACGCAACAAGTAGTGATCATCATTATTAGGACTAATTTCTTTTTGTTTAATAGCAATACTTAATACCTCATCTATTTTTGAGACATTTTTTTCTTCATATCTCTTTTTATTAGTATAAAATCCCAGAAAAAAAGCGGACTCTTTTCCAAAGAAAAAAGATGGTATTTTAGCCTCTACAGAAAAACCAGCATCTAAGAAACTTTTTGACATATTTTCCGGAACTTTTGCAAAAATTTTTGAGTATTTCTTTAACTTGGCTAATGAAATAAGTTTATGAGCTAGTTCCTTTGATGGTGAGACTACCTTCATTAAATAAATTCGATCGTTATAGGGGCCATGCTGAATGATGGCCCCTTTATATTCTTCTATCTTATCATGAAGTATCATTTGCTACGTCTCTCCACCCGCTCGGTCTTTTGAGGAACAAGAGCTATTGTTTTATCATAGTCAACTAATAATTTTTCTATTCCTACGGCACGATATTCACTTGCATCTTCTAGTGGGAGTTGTAGATTGCACCTTTCACAATTTCTGTCACAAAATGTAGGCTCATAAGAATCTGGTTCTTTATAGGTTGTTATTACCCCTTCATAATTTCTTAAAATTACCTTGTTGGTAGACCAAGAAATAAGATAATTAGGCATTACAGGGATTTTACCGCCTCCTCCTGGGGCATCTATTACGTATGTAGGTACACAAAATCCTGTTGTGTGTCCTATTAAACTCTCTATAATTTCTATTCCTTTACCTACAGGAGTTCTAAAGTGGCTTAGTCCTTCTGACAAATCACATTGATAAAGGTAATAGGGTCTTACTCTGTTAACCACAAGTTTATGAACAAGAGACCTCATAACTATTGGGCAGTCATTAACCCCTGCTAATAAAACAGATTGATTTCCAAGAGGTATTCCTGCATCGGCAAGTTTTGAAAGGGCCTCTTTAGAAGAAGCAGTTATTTCTCTTGGATGGTTAAAATGGGTATTAATCCACAATGGATGATGTTTTTTTAGCATTTCAACAAGCCTATATGTTATTCTATAGGGTAATACAACAGGAGTCCTGGTTCCTATTCTAATAATTTCAACATGTCTTATCTTGCGAAGTTCAGTTAATATCCAATCCAAATAATCGGTTGATAATAGAAAAGGATCCCCTCCACTTAATAAAACATCCCTGACTTGAGGAGTATTTCTAATATAGTCGATTCCAATTTTAATTTCTTCTTTAGTAGGGATGTTATCTATGTCTCCAACTCGTCGTTTTCTTGTACAATGCCGGCAATACATTGCGCAAACATTGCTTACTAAAAATAAAACGCTATCTGGATATCTATGTGTAATTCCAGGTACAGGACTATCTTTATCTTCATGTAATGGGTCTTTCATATCAGCCTGAGAGTATTCTAATTCATGAATTGTAGGTACAGATTGTCTAAAGATAGGATCATTTTCCATATTGTTAGTATCTATTAATGACAAATAATAAGGGGTAATAGCCATTGGGAATTTCTTAATAGTTTTTTCTATTTGCGAGCGTTTATCTGGGGAAAACTTGATCCCTAAAAGGGATTCCAGGACATCTAAGGACCTAATTCTATGTTTAACTTGCCATTTCCAGTTTTTCCAATTGGATTTTGATACGTTATAATCTATCTTTTCAGCAATTTCTTGTTGATGTTGAGTAAAAATCATCTTTCTTCCTTTTAGTTTTTAATAATTTTTAACAATTAATAATATTAATGGGCTTTTGTTACAGATATTGTTAGCAGTCATTAAGACAAATATTTGATTTGTTTACCTTTGAGTTAGTAAGGCATTATATACAAAAATTATTATGCTTTAGCGATTTATACATATTATTCCCCCTCAAGCCTTAAATGAGGCTTTATTAAATTATTCAAGCTAGTTATAAGGTGCTATTTTATACTTTTTGAGATTTTATCCTATCACTACTTATTACTTTTGTCAAAAATTTCTAGTTTTTAATAAAATTTTTTATCAATTTTACAATATCGTGAAAAATTGACAGTGCGTATTTAGTTTTTCTAAAGCTTAGGATTTCTTAGAGATTTT
The DNA here is from genome assembly GCA_027061945.1 of Candidatus Heimdallarchaeota archaeon. Lineage (GTDB taxonomy): Archaea > Asgardarchaeota > Heimdallarchaeia > Heimdallarchaeales > JAJRWK01 > JAJRWK01. The sequence continues at coordinate 15 of JAMOVR010000156.1, read as the reverse complement.
GAGGCCAAGGGGGGA
>JAMOVR010000155.1 GCA_027061945.1 Candidatus Heimdallarchaeota archaeon | reverse complement strand
ATAAACACGTTTACAAATCAATCAATTGGCCTTAAATACTTTGTAGTTAATTTTACTGAAATAATACCCCAAGACGCCAACAGAGAACCTTACTCCTTAGAAAAGAAAGATCCAATCGAGAAAGAACACCAAATCCTTGAACTAAATAGAGGATATTCTCATACTTTCAAATCCAAAATTGATATTATCTCCGGTAACTTCTACGTTTCAATTTACTTTGAATGGGTTCAAGGAAGTCAGTTAAGTAACCCTGCCGCAAAAATTCATAAAGCCTATTGCTTGATTAACGCTACTGTAGAAGTTGTAGATCTACCTACTTCTACGAAGGTAGTTCTTTATATGCTAGGTTTCCTTTTAGCTCTATTTATCATATATGTATTAGTAGTGATGAGAAAAACCATTCGAAAATAGAATACATTTATATCCATTCAAGACCTATTTTTTTCTATTTGTTTTTAAAACATGATCAAGTGAGGAGAATTTATAAAAGAATAAAATCTTTTATGCCTCGAACAACGCAACCTTTTTGATTTATCTCTTATTTCAAAAACACGTCTAGAGCTGAGTTGGAGTAGAGACCATATGGGATCACAAACGACCGCCACAGAAAAAATAGAAATAAAAAAGTCGAAACACTCAAAAAAGAGACATGCTCTCTTCCCCAAACCACTCGTCATCGCAAAAGTAATCGCGCCGATCAAGTATGAACAGCCATTACTAAAAATAGTTAATGAAAGCGGCCTCATTGAGCTTATAGATGTAGATTCACGAGGCGATCTGGAAGCGTATCACGTCCCTGAGAGAAGACAAAAACTGGACGGACTCGCTTCCCAGTTACAATCCCAAATCAACTACTTAGCTCAATATGGCCTCACTCCACCAAATGTGAAAAAAGATGAACGAGTGAAAATAAAAGACGAGAATGATGCCATTCAGTACGCGGAAAAACTGTTAAAAGAAGTAGGAACAGAAGTAGAATTCATCGAAGGCGAAATAAAAAGTATTGACAACAAATTAACACAACTAAAAGCCATGATTGAATTGATCAAAGCCCTTGATAAGCTAGGTGTTTCCTATGAAGCAGTTACTCCCGGACCAAAAACATCTGTATACCTCGGTACTGTTTTCTATCAAAGATTTGAAAGATTAAGATGGGAGCTCGAGGAAAAAACAGATGGAACAATATTTATTTTGAGTGTCCCACAAACAAAAGAAGACGTCCTAATGCTTGTCGTCACACTGAAAAAATACGATGAGTCTGTAAGGGAATCTTTGAGACAAAGTAACTTTAATAGAATAGAGATACCAAAAGATGTTGACAAATTAGTTTTTCAAAAAGAAGGTATTTTCCATGAACAATATGCCTTAACTACTAAAAAAGCGGAGTTAGAACAAAAACTAAAACAGATTGCTCAAGAGAATGCAGTCCAGTATTATGCTGCTAAAGAAGCAATTGAAATTCATCTACGTAGACTACAATTACTAAACCATATGAGAAGAACAAAACATACTTTCACGTTCTGGGGATGGATCGAGGAGAAAAACAAGGAAACCTTCAAAGCAAAAGTAATAAACGCTACTCAAGGCGCTAGTACAATTACTTTTACAGATCCTGATTTTGATGAGTCCTTAATACCTACACCTATTGAACATCCCAAGTTCTTAAAGCCAATCCAAGGATTAGTATTAGGTTATGGAACCCCATCCAGAAAAGAAATTGATCCATTCTGGTTTGTATTCGTTCTGTACCCTATCTTCTTTGGAATAATGTTTGCTGATGTTGGTCATGGTTTCGTCTTGGCTTTAGTTGGTTTCTATCTATGGCTAAAGAAGAGAAAAATGGCCGAAATTCCTGACACTCTCTCAGGAATGATCATCAATGGTGCCGAGCTTTTAATAATAAGTGGGATCTCGGCTATGTTTTGGGGATTCATGTTTGGAAGCTTCTTTGGAGACGAAGTATTTTTAAGAACAACATTCATCGCGGACTTACCTTTAGTAAAACAAATGAATCACTTTTTAACATATGAAGAACACGGAGAAATAAAAAGAAACTATACTAGTCTTCTATTATTAAGTTTCTTAGTGGGCTTCATTACACTTTCAATAGGGCTAGCTATTAACTTATACCAAAAGTTAGTCGCTTCTCACCACAAAGAAGAAATTCTTACTGCATTATTCATGTTCACTTTCTACTTTGGTGCCGGCGTAGGAATTGGTTTACTCTTTGTAATTCCAATTTTAGGAAAAATAATCTTGGCAATATCACTATTATCGGTAGTTGCAATATTCGTGTTAGAATATATGCACTCTAAGTTTGAGGGTGCAATACTTGCTTTTGACCACACAATAACATTGGTATCTCACACAGTATCATTCTCTCGTATCTTAGCAATGAACACAGTGCACTTTGCTTTCAGTTTCTTAGCATTTTACTTCACACAAATGTTGGGTTCTGAAAGATATCACACTGAAATTTTGTTCCACAGTCCTGAACATTGGTATTTCAGTGTTTGGTGGGTAATTGGTGCCCTGATAGGAACATTAATAGTAGTACCGGTAGAAGGCGTGTTCTCAACATTGCAGTCTCTCCGTCTTACATGGGTAGAATTCTTCGGTAAATTCTTTGTAGGAGACGGAAAACTATTCAAGCCACATACATTTACACGCAAATATACCACCGAAGAGGTGTAAGCCTAAATGCCAAGAGCATCCCTAATATACTTACTTAGCAGAGCAAGAGCAATCCAAGCTGATTCCATAACACCCCCCAGAATACAAGCATTACTAAATGCCCTTAACCTTACAGAAATCAAAGCGATCCTTGAAGAAACAGTTCTAAAGCCCTACATTGAGTCTTGGGACCCTGAAAATGATCCTCTCTCAAAATTAGATACCTCATTACGGAGTTACTATGAAGATCTTTTATACGGTTTTATGGTTGGAACCGACGAAAAAACAGCAAATATCATTAAGCCATATCTACGTTTCTTAGAAGCAGAAAACGTAAAAATCATCATGAAAGCTCTTTATCACAATGTAGACCATGATGTCGTAATACCTCTTATCGCAACCTCAAAACACCGGCCATTAAGCTACTATCAAAGAATTCTTGATAATGAATCTTTCGAGATCGCGCCTGATTATGTGACAGACCCAATTATCAGAAATACGTTACTCCAGATAATTGAAAAAGAAAGGGATGACATTGACAAACTAACATTATATACCGATCTTTTCCTTGACCGTGTGATTCTTGAAAAAACACCTCTTTATGGAACTGATTATCTTGAGGAAAATTTCTACCGTAATGCATTACTAATAATGAGAACATTACAAGCCAAAATCAGCTTAAAAGAAATCGGTTTGCCTTTATATCCTTCTCATTTCCAGGAATATCTACAACAAGCAATGCATATGGAATCTGCTACAGAAGCATTCTACGTCTTTGACCAACAAACGCCAATTGGGGAAATATACGCCGCAGAAGAGGGAATCCCCCCTGAAGATCCTTACAAGCTCTTAGAAGAACTAGAGTTAATCATTAAAAGGCACTTGATGAAAAAGAGTTTATCAAAATTCAATATTTCCGAAGATAAAGAAAAAAGTTTGATTGGCTTTATTAATATGAAAAGAAACGAACTTGAAGATATTATTAGGATTGCAAATGGGATTCATCATCACTTGGATCCCGACAAAATAAAGTCCGAATTAATTCGATTTCAGTTCACACACTAAATAAAAACATAAAAAGAGTGAAACAAAAACAAAAACAGTAATTGGAGGAAAAACAAGATGAAAATAAATGTTAAAATAAGTCTAACTGCCCTCGTGGCCGTTATCTTGAACTATTTGGTAAACATCACAAACACCATGGCTCAAGATCAAACACCGTTCCAACTACTATCTGATCAAGGAGCTAAATACTTGGGAGCAGCTCTATCAATTGGTCTTGCAGGCCTCGGTGCAGGTATTGGTTTAGGAACCACTGGTGCTGCTGCGATTGGTGCAATCAGTGAAAAACCAGAAATGTTGGGTAGAGCACTTATCTTCGTCGTTCTTGTAGAGACTATTGCTATTTACGGTTTGCTCATCTCACTATTGATCTTCTTCCTATAAAAGAAGCTCAAAAGAAAAAAGATAAGTACCCCTCTCCTCCTATTGAAAAAATAGAGTAAGCATAAAGCTTTCGCTTACTCAACAAAAACTGTGCGGGGGTCGCCAAGCCTGGCCAACGGCGCCGGACTTAAGATCCGCAAGGAAGCTTCCTTGCGCAGTAAAAAGGCCGAGAAGAAATCCGGTCCCACAGGGGTTCGCGGGATCGAAGCCCGCCCCCCGCACCAATTTATTATGACGTAATTGTTTTTTACGTTGATAGTCCGTGTTGATACTTGAGATCTATTAACATTTGAATTTTCCACGAAAAAAATTCTAAATATAAATTATGAGCTCTAAATAAAGTATTTTTTAGATACATTTAATGAACTTCAAGATAATATGTACCAATATTAAAAATAGGGATTTGATTATTCTCCTGATTTTCAAGTCAAGTTTATCATTAATGGAGTAAATCATCATTATTGTATATTCGGAGGGAAGATTTTGATTTAGTCTTTTTTCGTTTTCTTTTTCTAAAAACAAACATAAACATTCAAACAGTAAACGATGACTCCACGTATTAATACCGGCTTTTTCCAAGACTTTTCTTTTTGAAAAACGGTTGTTATCAGTGAAAATTTCTGCGGAAGAGATTAGTTTAGCAATATCAATTGATTAATTCTCTGTTTTTTTCACTATTAAGCCTTCTAAACAACTCTTTTCGACCAAAGATCTCATAGGCATGGAGTTCTACTTCTTTAGGTTTCAAGTTAGGAAAATACTTGACTTTTACTTGTGTTACTTTATTGTCTATTTTGCCAGTTAGACTCATGAATTATCAAATAAGTCAAAACATAATCTGAAGGCTCTTTGTAAGTAGCGTTCCAGATTCATCAATGTAATCCAAATACACGCTACACTATCTAATAATTTAATTTAAAAAAGTAAGTACTACCTATGCCCCTACAGGGCTGAAATGCATTTGTCCACAAATTGTTTCTAAACTTCTTCACAAATTTCTAGGAGTCTCACTTAATATTGCCCTTGAAAAATCAAGCTAATTAGGAAAGAGTGAAAGAAAACTTAGTAGGAACTAAGAAAAAATCAAGGGATTGATAAGTGTCTAGTATTTTTTAATTTAATTATTATTTAATCATCTGTTTATTGAAGCTTCCAATCTTCCGCTCAGTTTTTTTACCGTTAATTTTTATTTTTTACTACGTTTTTAAAAGCATTATATAAAAAAATTGGAAAAGAGAATTTTTTGTAAACTTAAAAAATGAAAATTATTTATTAGAATTAGCTCAACTTTAGGATTGCTCCTTCAATAGTGTGTATAGATGTAGAAGAAAGATCTTCTCCAAATATCCTTTCGACCGCAGCATCTAATGGTGTATGTCTTCTTGCGCTTAAAAGCTGATTTGCGCGCATCTGTAGAGTTCTTCTTTGAACAACATTTTGCTGTTCACCGTCACGCCACTTAGTAATATCTTTTACATAGGTAGCTGCAATGGTGCCCACAATCCTATCAGTATTCCCAGAAAGGGTGAAAATGTATCTCTCGTCTTCACCATGTGCAAAAACAATTTCTTCTGGTAGTAATTGAAATTCACCCTCAAAGTAATGGTTAATTGCCTTTTCTAATGCTTCATCTAATCCTTTTAAGACAGAAACCGTTTTTTCTATTTGAGCCATGCCTGGGCGTGTTATGAAAGATGTTTTATCTTCTTTGAAATCTGTTTCTAAAACACCAATAATCATGTATTGACTTTCTCTATATGTATCAAACATTTCAAAAAGTTTCAAGTCACCAACGACATCCACGGTAATTGCTTCTGACAAAAATGGTGCTAATAATGGTTCTTTCTTCTTAGAAACAGCTACTCTTTTTTTAACAGTTGACGGACGCTTAGTTGTTTTCTTTTGTTTACCCACATTTTTGCTTTTCTTACTGCCAAAAATTCCAGATAACAGTTTTTTAGCTTTACCTACAAAAGATTTGGGCTCTTCTTCTGTTACAATCACCTCTTCTTTTTTCTTCTCAACTAAAGCTTCAGCAGTGCTTTCTACCTCTACTTCCGTCTTTTCAGAAACAACTACCTTATCTAATTTTTTCCAACCAGCACTTTGAAGTGCTTTAGCATACAAGATAGACATGCTTTCTGTAACGTTTGCTTCATCAGCAATGGTTCTCATCAAAACAAATGGTTTTTCCTTGTTGAATGGATATCTTATGAAGAGAATGTTACCGCTGTCTTTTCCAGAGGACAATAATTTTCCTCTTAGGTAAATGAGTTTATCTTGGTAATCAGCATTGTCTGTGAACTTTACGATCTCGCTTAAGGAATCCTTGTCTTCCTTGTAGTTTCGCTTTTTCTTTTTAAAATTCCATAAGGAAAGCACCATGTCGTTTTTATCCAAGACTAATATTGTTTCTGAGTTATCTACGTTAGAAATTACTCTGTTATTATTAACACGCACATCAAATGCCAAATCATACTCGTTTAAAGCTTTCCATACCCACGGAACAAGCCCTTGGAAATCAGAGTTATTAGGTGCTCCTTTATAGTTCTCAATTTCTTCATGGGGAAGAGTTCTTTTTAATGCAGCAGCTAAAACGCCTAATTCCCATCCTGCTTTTCCAGGCCCCAATAATCGATCACAAGCCTTCAAATAGCTTAAAACAAATGAATCAAAAAGCCTTACTAACGACGCCTCTCTTTCTAAGCCTCTCCCAGCCATAAACAAGTCATTTTTACGTATTATTTTTGCTAATTCGTATGCTACATAAAACGTTTTCATTAAAGCTTCAGGAGACGCGTTCCTTGAGTTTAGCCCTTCAATAAATGTCTTAATAACCGAAGAATGGCGTGCATCATCGCTTGTTCCTTGGGGAACTTCTGAAGAAGCAACGATAAAGTCTCCGACAAATAATGCATAGCTCGCCGCTTCTTCTGAACTGATCCCTTCTTTTTTAGCAAATTCGATCATTTCTGGTGCCATTGTAGAGTACCTTTTTAATCTGGCCCGTAAATCGTATTCTTGTTCTAAGTTGTCAATAAGCTTCATAACCATTTCTTGGTTTGGTAATTCCATATGTCCTCATGCCTTGTTCGTTGTTTTTCTTTAACTTTATCAAAGGCATTCTAAAAAAACTTTGCTCGAAATATCCAGATTAATTAATGAAAAAATTTTAATCATATTTCGCATTTCTTTTGAAGTTATTCTACAAAAAGCGATCGATTATTGTAATAAAAACATTTATCTTTACTATTTTTTCTTTAATTAATACATATCATAGTTATAAACATTCAATCATCATCCAATAATATATTTTTAAATCATTTATAAACTCTTCCCCCTCTAAAAATAATTAAAACACATTAAGATAGCAAAATAATTTAAATAATGATTATCAAAAAATTGTTAGCCCATGAATAAATCTTCTTATCTCCCAGAAGAATATCCTTCCACTGACTTAAGTTGGTTGGAATTACAAATACTTTATTTATTAGATCAAGAACCTACATATCAAAAAATAGTTATTGAAAAAATAAAAAGCCTTATTTCCCAAAAAAAAAGGGCGAGTGTATCAACATTATACAATGTGCTTTCTAAACTACGAAGTAAAGGGTTATTAGAAGAAGTAATAATTCCTGATGCCGGCAAAGGAAACAAACGATTTCTTAGAACCACTACTGCAGGCAAACATGAGATCGAAAAGACTATAAAATGGTCATTGATGGTATTATTCAACTTAATCGCGGATAGAGTAATTAATGACTTTCAAAAAACATGCCGAAAAAATCTTTCATGTAAAACAAACACCAAAATTTTGTATATCACTCCATTTACTTTCACTTTTACTAAATTACTTGACAAATGTGCAGAGTGCTCCTTGTGGGACTATAAAACAATGAGGTACATTTACTTGCTTCCTAATGTTCACTCAGATAGTATCTCTTCTACAATCTTAGGAGATAACTATAAAATACTACCAATCAGCAAAGATGATCCATTGACAATCCCTTTAGAAGATGAAAGTGTTGACAGTATCTTAGCTTTATTTACACTTAATTTATTACCTTCAGACACGTTATCTGCATTCTTAAAACAAATACATCGTGTCCTTACTCCAAGAGGAAAAGCAGCCTTTGTTAGTATAAAAAAAGTAGATAGTTATATCGTTGAAGAGATAGAAGAAATCACTGGAAAAACTGGAATAATCCCTTTCTTTTCGGATAATCAATCTGCGTTAGTACAAAATTATTTTACATCTGAGCAACTACGATCAATAACTAGTCAATGGTTTGATGAAGTAGAAGTTTCTATTCTAAAAGAATTTCAATATGTTTCAGGTGTAAAAAACTAAATTCTATCAAGAAAGATTAAGAATCCTACAATTCTATCTGTAACATATTAGCCACGTATTCTCTCAAATAATACGGACATCTTTAAATCTCGGTATACAATCTTTCTTAGTATAACTAAAATTAGGTGACATGGATGAAGGGAGCGGCTTTCTCCTCAATTGTGTCGTTATAATGCCGAACATAATCTCCTTAATACCTTAAAAGTCAAAAAAATATTTCCTACAGTATGTTCGGGATAATAATCGTTCTTATTAATGAATACGGAGAGGCATAACTGATGAATGCTCGCCACAGACGCAGAATATTGTGCAATGTATGTAATACAAAAGAGGCGAGCAAATATTGCTTTGATTGTGGCGCGACAATGTGTGAAAGATGTCTTACATCAGTAACAATCCCCGTTTATGTCTGTGTTGTCTGTGGCGAGAAATATTCCGCAGAAAACGGGGAGGAATGTCCGCACTGTGGTTCAAATGCTAGAAATATTGAAAATGTTATAACAAAGCTAAAATGTGCTGTCTGTGGGAGCGAAAATATTGATGATCTTGATACGTTATTCTCTAAATATCCTTCTACGGTAATGAAAATTTTACATACATTAAGAGAACCATTCGGAGACTTAACAAAAATAGGAACTTCAATAACAACCCATGCTGTAAGGCTTGAAACTATTAGAGAAAATGGAATTAATTCTTGTGGAGTAATCGAGGAAAAATTAAAAGAAATTCGAGAAGAACTTTTGACGAGTGTAATTAAATTTGATAAACTTGTAAAAAACCTAAGAAAAAATGTAATTTTTTCCTTAGACCAGTTAAAGTATTTTCATAATCTAACATTAGATAAACTTAGTGTCGCTGAAGGACAAGTTAAGTTAATACAAGAAAACGTTGACCGTGTAATATCAAAAATAAATATTGATATTTCCCGTTTAAAGCAAAAAATTGCTTCCTTAGATCCATACATAAATTTTGTTGTTCAACAAAATCAATTATATCAGTCATTACCCGCGGAAATACAAACTCGTTTACCTACTGAGCCAATGGCTGCAATTATTGGCCCCGTAAAAGGAAAAGCAACTAATGGGAAAAGAACGATCAGTAAACAATTTTACATCGTTTTTACTTTCAATAGTGTTCATGTTATCTCTGTTAAAGGAGAGATCCTCGTTTTTGAATTTTTCAAAGGCATTAGAGTGAGAAAAGAAAAGTCATTAATTGGCTCTGATATACTTATAATTGAAGGAAGCAATTTTACTATCAAGATAAAAACGGGTTTTTATGACTTAAATAAGTTATATGATGATATCAATTTTATTTTAAAGGGTGATGCATTAAAATATTCTCCTGTGACAGAGTCAAAAAGTTTAGCACAGAACCCTGTTGAAATAAGCCAACCATTAATGGCAGTAAGCACTACTTTAGATAATATTTTCCGATATATTGAAAAAAAATTATATGCTTCGCGTCAATTTGGTGGTT
>JAMOVR010000154.1 GCA_027061945.1 Candidatus Heimdallarchaeota archaeon | reverse complement strand
TCCAGAAACTAAAGAGACTGTCGATCGTATTACTAGAGATCTATTATTGGAGAAGGGAGCAAGATTAGGGGGAGGTATCGAAAGATTTAAAGTAATAGACGGGAAGTTTATAATAAGTTCTTCGGGCAGACTATGGCAGTTTGATCCGGGTACAGGTGAGGTGAGTTTGGTACTGGGTTTACCCAAGAGAGGTAGGCGTATTTTATATAGAGAAATAACCGATTTTGAAATTTTACCAGATGGAAGATGCCTTACGGCCTCTGGTGGTTGGGTTTTAGAAAATTCCACCCTTGTTCCAGAACAATTATTAGTAAAAATAGTTCAAGAACTTTATGGTATTGTTCCGGATCCCTATTATGTGTCTAATGGGATGAAGGCGATCTTGGAATATTTGAGGAAGGACGATTCCCAAGAAAAATCCGAGTTACAGCGTAGTTTAAAAATCCTTCAGGAATATAAAGATGCTTTTACCAGTTCTTTTCGGGTTTTTCAAAACAGATACTTTCATTTTTTGCCAGAAGAACAAAGGCAGAATTATAGAAGAAGATTCTTGAAAAATGCTTACATTTTATCGGAATGGTTAGGGCGAGGGAAAATCAATAGAGATTTATTTGAAGAGTTGCTATCTTCTCCTATGATGTTTACTTTGGATTTGTCCGTCTTAGAACCATCTGTTGAGGAAGAAATTATTGAAAGCGTACTTAAAACTGTTGGAGAGAAGAACCCTTTACTTCCTGATGTTCAGGCTTTTCTCAAGTTGATGGAGACATACTTTACCAATACGAAGGAATTGCCTAAAAGAATAGTTTTTCTTCGGAAATTAGTTCAAGTGTATGAAAAATACGCAAATGAGTTAGGTACTTTAACGGACTATTCAAACGAGGAATTACTTGAGTTTTTTAGTCAAGAGGGACCTATCCCTCTAGTCGTGAAGGGTAGAGGAATTTTAGAGTATCTAAGGAGTGAGCGGTCCGTTTTTATTAGGAAAGAAGAGTCATTAGAGGGGTATGAATCTGAAGATGCTCAACCTATATTCCCAAGAGGAGTCCCTTTGACTGAAATTATTTATTTAGCACGTGTAGAAGGGTGTGAGAATTGGGAATGTATATTAGAAAGGATTGCTGATGAATCCCTTGACAGAGCGAATCTAGAGATTTTTCGGCAAGAGGTTTTAAAGGAGGTTTTAGGTCAAGCTGCTGAGACTAATGTCGGTAGACGTGAACTTATTCAAAATGCTATAGATGCTATAAAAAATAGAGAGGACTTGAACGAAGGGAGTATAAGGGTAGATGTTGGTTTTACAAATGATGGCAAACTCGTGGAGAGATTTTCTGATAATGGTACAGGGATTTTAGATTGGATGAAATTTTTTGTGCCTGGAGAGACAACTAAGGGAGAGGGGGATTTTGGTTTTTTTGGCGCCGGGGCCTTTAAAATTTTTGAAGGAGTCGATAAGGTTATAATTAAATCAGGTGATGGGAACGAAGTTTATTATTTTACTCTTGAGTGGAAGGAATATAATGGAAAGCGTGATCTAGTGATAACGGATGCAAGGAGAAAGGATGGGAAGTTTAAAGGAACAACAATGACGAGAATAACAAAACTCGATTTAGATAGGACGATCCCTGAGGTGGAAGCGGGAATAATGGTTGATGATTATACAATTTTTGCTGGACTTGTTGCTGGTGAGAGGGTAGAAACAATGAGTGGTAAAGAGATTCCAATAAATATTGTTATACAAGGAGAGAATTTATCTGAACATGTTCAAAAAGAAGTTAGGTTATCTGAAGATTTTTTAGGCTTAGGACAAATTCGTTTTGTGAAATCCTCTTTGCCTCCCATGATAGCCCACGGTGTTGGTCTGAGGATGGGGAATTTAGATGAACGATATTTAAAATATGTACCGCCATCGTTGCGTGAACTTCTCGAACAATTGAACATTTCTATTGTTCTTCCATCAGGATTGCCTTTGGTAAAAGATAGAAGTCGTTTGGCAAGAGAGGATGAATTTTTGGACCCTTTAGCTCGAAAGATAGCAGGGATGACAATAAAGCTGGCGGCTCAGGAGTTAATATTAGGCTATGTAAGACGAGAGAGAAAAGGTAAAGGTGGACCGATTTGGAAGCCTCGAGGTTTTCCTGATGATTGGTTTACAAATCCTAAATACGGTTATTTGTATAGGGAAGAGAGATTTTCAAGTGTGACTGAGATAATAAGGAAACTAAATGCTGGTGAGATTCTTTCAGAGAAAGAATTAAATGAGATCTCTAGGGAGTTTGATATCCAAAGTTTACTTGCTATGGTTATTGTAGGAGTTAAAGTGCCTATAGAAGAGGATGATGAAATTCGTAGAGTTTCACTTTATGAGGTAAGGATAGAACAACTGAAAAGGACAATCGAGGAGTTGATGTCTAAGGATCTCTCTACGGCAGTGCGGTTGAGAGCTCTTGTAGATGCCGAGTTGCGAGAAAGTCGGAGATGGGGGGTTGTGTCCGAAGAGGTCCATAATTTCTTTAGTGGTGAGGTTGGTAAAGTAT
>JAMOVR010000153.1 GCA_027061945.1 Candidatus Heimdallarchaeota archaeon | reverse complement strand
TTCTTTTCTTGGCTTCTTTCTTCTTTTTTAGATGCTCTCTTATATAGAACAGAGTGAAAGAAATCATAAAAGTGGCTGTAAGCACGATTTTGTGGGGCTTCCAAGCAATTTTGGTAGGTTAAATTTTTTTAACCTTTAGGTTAAATTTTCTTAACGGTTAGGTTAAGTATGATTTGACTGATAGGTTAAATTATACTTGACTTCACCTGTAATTTTTCGGTATCATTTATTTACTTGCAGGTTAAATAATATTTAACCGAAAGGAGAAGCGGTGAGTAAAGTAAGCAAAGAGCATAAAGCAATAAAGAGGTCGCCGAAAACTAAAAGGCAAGTGGTAGTAGGCAAGCAAAAATACATAAATCAACAGACTGGCGAAGTTCAAGAGTTTACCGTTATCGAAAAAAATATTACGGCAGACTATAATTTTCACAAAATATGGCTTCAAGATTTGCTTAATATACTTAACAGCTTCGGCAACAAAAAAATAAAGATACTGACATACTTGCTTCAAAAAATGCGCACAGAAGATAACACAGTAACGGTAACTTACAACGAGATAACCAAAAAACTGAATGTAAGTAAACCTACAATAACGGTAACTATGCGTGAGCTAATGGATGCAAATGTAATCAAGAAAATCGCACCAGCTACATATCAATTTAATCCTGACCTAATCGTAAAAGGTAGCGGCGCAAAAAGGCAAGCACTTCTAATCAAATACAACTTCGTCGATGAGCACGAGGGCGAAACTATTGAGGCGGATAGCTATGTGCCTATTGAGGATTTGTCTAAAAAATTTTCTAAGGAATAATGATTTACGCTCTGGCAAGGTAGTATCGAGTGATTTCTAATCTGTGGTGGTTCAACTCTTTCGATACTTCTTTCAGCGCTTCTTTTTCATCATAGCCACGACTTTTTAAGCTATCATAGAAGTCTTTCGCATAGGTTATACGGAGGTCGTGGCTCTTATCTATTCCTACATCTTTTAAATCGCTACGGTATGCATTCTGGCTTGGTATATGAGCGTCATTCTGGTGTAGCGCAAGGATTAAATCCTACTTACATGCCGGGTATTTAAGATTAAGAAGAATAACGCCTTGTAAGGCCGAAAATAAGGGAAACGCTTTCCGATTTTTCTGACAAATTTTCAGATTTTTCTGAAAAAATTAGGCGCAATATCTTGACAAATTTCAGATAAAATCTTAAAATATTTCAGATAATATCTGAAAGGTGGCCGAAATGGTAACTAAAATTAAGACAGGCAAACGAGGCAAAACATTCTCAAGGCAAAATACTATCGATCCAATTACCGGAGAAGTTAAAGATATTCTTCTTATTGGATCTCCAGAAGAGTTTGATAAAAACTTTACAAAGGTATTTCATGCTTTTACAGAAGCGCTTATAAAAGATAATGAGATTGCAGGTAAAGCTATTAGATTATTATTTTGGATAATGAAACAAATAGAAACGGGAAACATTGAGTTTTATATGCATTATAAAGACATAAAAGAAGAATTAGGAGTATCTGCAGATACTTTTTATAGGTGGAAGAAAACTCTTGAAAGTAAAGGCATTATCCGTAAAATCAAACCCAACCTTTATCAACTTAACCCCGCTTGCGTAGTAAAAGGAAAAGGACATACTCTTTTAGAAGAATTTAGACAACCTAGATTATTCGAGATCAATTAATGAGATTGCCAATGACAAAAAAAGAGATCAAAGCTATATTTGGAGAATTAACTAAAAATATAGGGCTTGGTATTTTCGTAAATGGTGTTTATGGATTAAGTGATGGTAGTATAGAAATATACAATCTAATTGACATTGGAATGGGAATATTTCTAATGCTACTTGGTATAATACTTGAAAGGAAGGCACAATGAATACAGGACAACTCATTATCCTTGGAATAGGAATAATAACCGCTCTAATAGCTATCTATCTCCTGTTAAGCGATAAAAAACAAAGTTCTCATCCATAAATACATCTTTATATCTTACATACAAGACATAAGCCCCTGGCTTATGTAAGTTAACTGCTTTACCGAGACTTTGAAATATTAATCTAGGGCGATCCAGAACAGATTCCACCTACATATCTAAAGTACCAAAACCTCCATTTTTAAGTAAAATTTAAGAAAACGAGCCCGGCTTAAAATAACGAAGTTTAAAGAGAAAATAATCAAAAGTTCCTAAAAAAGGGAAACTTCGTGAGTGTCCAATACTCTTTTATAGATAGCCAAGAGGCAATTTGTCGATCGGCTCACGCCGCTCTCCAAATTGCTCCAGCTACGCTGTACTGTATTCCAATTCATCTTGAAACTCACGCCCTATCGGTTGTGGGCGCATCGCGAATGATAGTTATCTCTTTCTGGTAGCAATCTTCTAACAAGTCGCGATGCGCTTACATTTGGCTTGGTATCGTTTTATGGCAGTTCTGGTTTGGTTTTTTTACTTTCTTTTCTTGGCTTCTTTCTTCTTTTTTAGATGCTCTCTTATATAGAACAGAGTGAAAGAAATCATAAAAGTGGCTGTAAGTAAGATTTTGTGG
>JAMOVR010000152.1 GCA_027061945.1 Candidatus Heimdallarchaeota archaeon | reverse complement strand
AAAAGCGAGGGTAATTTTCACCTCAGTGCTCTTATGTATCCAGCCCACAGGAGCGAAATTCTTCAGAAGGTGCGGACGAGCCTTGAATGCGGTCAAAGGTGCAGAGTTGTCAGCACTCAACTTATCGAAGCTGGTGTGGATGTTGATTTTCCGTGTGTTTATAGGGCAGCAGCTGGTATTGACAGTATTGCTCAAGCTGCTGGCAGATGTAATAGAAATGGTTCTATGCAAATTGGATGGGTTTATATATTTGAATTAGAAGCAGAGAATCCTCCTTCTTTCTTACTTCATGCGATTCAGTCAGCCAAAAAATTATTTAAGAAGTTCGAAGGTAGATTGACTGATCCTCAATGTGTTTATGAATATTTCAAAGACTATTTTTGGAAAAATGAACAACGGATGGATGAAGATGGAATTCTTGCACTATGTCAACAAGCTCAATCACTTGAGATTCAGTTCAAAGATATTGCAAAATTTCAAATGATAAAATCTCCTACTATTCCAGTAGTAATAGCCTTAGAGGAAGAATGTAGAAGGTTAATAGACAAGTTACCCTTTCATGAACGATCCACCACAATTTTAAGAAAATTACAAAAGTTTACAGTCCAAATATATCCTCAACAATTGGAGGATATTGAAGATTGGCTGGAACGTCCGGCTCCTGACTTTTTCCCTGAGCTTTATGTGCTAAGAAGTGAAGAGCTTTATTCAGAAGATCTAGGGCTTCTTTGTAACTCGCCACAAGGCGAGGGGTTTTTTATTTAGGAGGTGTAAATGGGGTATGGAGTAAAATTGAGAGTATGGGGAGAATATGCGCTTTTTACACGTCCAGAGATGAAGGTTGAAAGGGTTTCCTATGATGTAATGACACCTTCTGCGGCACGAGGAATATTGGAAGCAATTTATTGGAAACCTTCATTCAAATGGATTATTGACCGCATTCATGTGTTAAAACCAATACGGTTTGAAAATATAAGGAGAAATGAGCTGTCAACACGCACGTCTTTAAAGAAAAAAGACATGAATGGTCATAGTCTTGTATGCAAGTTTATTGAAGACGAGAGGCAACAGAGAGCCTCTTTGGTATTAAAAGATGTGGACTACGTGATAGAGGCTCATTTTGAATTCACGGGCACAGAAGATAATAATCCGGGGAAACATTTAGATATTTTTAAAAGAAGGGCCATAAAGGGTCAGTGCTTTCATAGGCCTTATTTGGGATGCCGCGAGTTTCCTGCATATTTTGCGTGGTGTGAAAGTGTGCCAAAATCTTCATTAAAAGGTCGTGTCGATTTGGGCTACATGCTTCATGACATAGACTTTGAACATGACAGAAGGGCTAATTTTTTCAGGGCAATTATGGAAAACGGTATCATAGATTGTAAGACAGAGGTGCGGGCATGATTTTTCAGGCCTTAATCAATCTTTATGAAAGTCTGGCCCAAAATAACAAAGTTCCCCCATTTGGTTTTAGCGAAGAAGAGATAGGTTTTGTTATTACTCTCGATTCGCAAGGCAGGATGATTGGAGAGCCTGAAGATCTAAGAAGAAAAATAGCTCCGCAAAAATATGAATATAGATCTTCTTATGTACCATACTCAAATGAGGTAAATGTTAGATCAAGTAATGCAGCCACTACTCCAAATTTTCTTGTTGACAAGGCCGATTACATATTCGGCATGTCTGGTAAGGCCACAAAAACTAAGTATAGAGATTCATATTTAAAATTATTTAACGAAGTTAGTCAGGATTCAACAGATGAAGGGATAATTGCTGTAAAGAAATTCCTCGAAACATGGAATCCAGAAGATTCTCCTTCACTGTCTCTTTGGAAAGAAATTAGTGGTACCCACGGAAAGTGGATAGCATTTAGGTTGGAGGGAGATAGCAATTTTGTTCATGAACGGCCCGCTGTAAAAGAACTTTGGTTAAGATTTTTAAAGAACAAGCGATATCCAAGAGGAATTAGTTTTGTAGATGGACAAGAATATGAACTTCAGGAACAGTATGCCCAGTTCAAGTTTGGAGGCACTGGAGCCTCATTAGTTTCATTCAATGACAATGCATATGAGTCTTATTGTAAAAAGCGGGGAGAAAACGCTCCAATTGGGATATTGCAGGAATTCAAAGCTTCAACTGCCCTTAAGTATCTACTGCGTCATGGATATAACCTGAAAATAGGGGATGTAACTACTGTCTATTGGGCTGAGAAGACCACTCCGTTTGAAACGGTTTTTGGTGTGGTTCTTGATTCTTCTGTGGAAACAGCGTCCGCATCAAAGCCAGTGGAAAAATTTTTAAGAGCAGTAAAGAAGGGGAAAATCTCTGAAGATATTTCAAATGATAAAGAAATTAAGTTTTATATCTTGGGGTTATCTATAAACAAAGCGCGATTAGCTGTACGCTTTTGGTTTGTGAGTACAGTCGAAGAGATGGTTAAAAGATTTCATGACCACTTTCATTGCCTGGAAATAGAAGAAAATAGTGAACAAGAAATACCACTTCCTGGCATTAAACAGCTCATAAAAGAAACTACCAGAGATTCCAAAAACGTCTCTCCCCTTTTAAGCGG
>JAMOVR010000151.1 GCA_027061945.1 Candidatus Heimdallarchaeota archaeon | reverse complement strand
TCTCTAAAAACCCCAAAATCAAGACAGGGACGGGACGCTCCGTAGCGCCCGTGGAGAAAATGCTAAAAAAATCCTCCAAACCATTCTTATAATAAATAAAGGAAGTGATTTCGAGGAAAGTCTTCTTGATGAAGCGTGAACTCTCCCTTGTTTTTACAAGTGGCTTTCTGCTTCTTAGAGAGGACTTATCCCCGAAACCACTTCCTTATAAAAAATGGTCTAAGGTAGTTTATGGATTTCTTTTCATAGACGTTACCGGATGGGGTTTTCTAGCTTTGTGTCAATTTTACTACAAAAGGCTATTGGTATCGGTATAATCTTTTATTTCATGGTCTACATCTCCAGAAGAATGGAGCCTCTCTTCGTAGAGTTAAAAATCAACTCAAACAAAAAATAAGCACAACAGAAAAATATATGTTAATACCTCTAATTGTATTCTTTATGTTTTTGTTTCTTATGGATCAATAAAAGAAGAAGATCGTTAATTCTAATTAATTGCTTTCCCAAATATGATGATTTATTTAATATTTAAATTAAAAATTTTAAGTACCCTGTTGTATGAAAAATAATTATACCCAATATAGAATTAATATAGTAATGAGAGCAAAAACACCTTCAGAATCTGCCATAGAAACATACCAAATAATGATGCCTTCTCATTCTAATCCTTCTTGGAAGGATGGTAAAGTAGAACTTGGTACTGTCAATGGAGGAGCTATTCTTAACTTAATAGACAACGTAGCAGGGATTGTTGCGTTGAGACACTGTAGAACAAGAGTAGTAACTGCATCGATCGATTCTATGTCTTTTTTAAGTCCCGTTCACGTAGGAGAATTATTGATCTTAAAGGCAAGTGTAAATTATGTAGGAAAAACTTCTCTTGAAGTAGGTGTACGTGTTGAAACAGAAAATCTTCGGACAGGAGAAAGAAGAAAGACTGGTACTGCTTACTTAACTTTCGTAGCGATATCCGAAACGGGAAAACCAATTCCTGTTCCACCTTTGAAACCAAAAACTGAAGAAGAAAAGCGTAGATGGGAAGAAGCAAAAAGAAGAAGAGAGGAGCGTTTAAAAACTATCAAGAAACAGAAAAAAGAATAAGTTTTTTACCGAACTCAAAAACTCATAAGAATTTTTCAAGAATTTTTTAATAAAACTTAAGCAAGATCATGTATTAGATTAACTTAAAAATAGTTTATAGCGCATTGTACTATTAATAGAACAGCTTGTTCTACTTAATAGGATTATATCTATCTATGCGATAATATTAACTATGAGATTTCAGTTAACAAAAGACAAGAAACTAATAAAAAAATTTGTCACAGGATTTTTCTTAGGTTTTTTATTAGTATCTAGCATATTTGTAGTGATAAACTCTGACATATTTTTTGAGCTTTATACTAGTAATAAGAGGAATACCAATACACAACCACCTCTTTATACTATAACACAGAAAATAAACACTAGTTTTGCAGAATTTAGTCCACTGATTACTACTCTTCCTAAAGATGGACCTGAAATTACTTATCCATGGAGCTTATCAGGAATAAAAGGAATAGAACTAGTACCAGACGATGCCATTGAATTACTAAGAAAAAATGGTTTTGTAGTTATTCAAGAGGATCAACCAATTACGTTTGATAATATTTATACTGACAATATGTATAATAACATACCAAACTTTGTAACCACCGATGCTATCTTAGAACTTTTCCATAATGTTTATGGCTATAGTTTACAATATATTGAAACGTTTGATTTCTACTCAGACTTACAATTATTTGTACAAACTATGCTTAACTGGAGTTATCAGGAATTTCTGGAATATAATTCTTCACACAAGAATGTTATAATGATAGATTCTTTTAAACGATTAACTGCTTATTTTGAAGTAACAAATAAACTGCTAGGAGAAAACAATTCTCTTGTTTTTCCTCAAGAAATAATGACGTTTGTTAATAAGGAAATACAATTAATAGAAGAGAGAAATATTGAGTTTTCTCCTATTCTAGGTGTTAAAGTGGATTATTCCCAGATGAAACCTAGAGGACATTACACCGAAAGCGAGTTACTAATGAAGTTTTTCCAAGCAATGATGTATCTTATTCACACTCCTTTTTACTTAGAACCAGAATCAGTGCAATGCTTACTTGGAAATATCACAATGACTAGAATGGCCTTATTAATAACAAAAGGGATGAGCCCCGAAATAACTAATGCTTATTCTTACTGGAAAACATTTTTTGATCCTATTTCGTTTTTGGTTGGTAAAAGTGATGACTTAACATATTACGATTACTATAGTTTTGTAGCAAACATAACAATAGAACAATTAGAAAACAATGACACAATAAGTCAGATAATAACTAATGCCAAACAAACTCTTCCTTTACCAAAGATACTTGGAGAATACGTTTCTCCTAAATTAGGAACACCTTGGGAAAACGCGACAAGAGCATTTAGAGTAATTAGCCAAGCATTTGTACCTGATTCTTATATTTTCCAGAACGTTGTAGAAGATAAAGTTCCTAATCGATATTTACCCTCAGGGCTAGACATAATGGCTGTATTTAAATCAACA
>JAMOVR010000150.1 GCA_027061945.1 Candidatus Heimdallarchaeota archaeon | reverse complement strand
AAGACTCTTTTACGATTTTAAACCATTCATTATCTATATCTGGTTCCCAACCGGGATAAATATCGCTATGGACAATATTATCTGTAAATTCGGCGTAAAGAGCTTCTATTCTCATCATTGTGTCTTCTAATGCTTCGCTTAAGCTACTTCTAGAACTGTACTTAATAATTACTGATTTGTCATTAGTTTTTATTATTGCTAAATTCATGGATGTTTCTACTAACCCAGGAATAACTGGACTGTATCTGATTACTCCATGATAAGATGCTTCGAGTAATCTTGCTAATCTTTTCGTGTCTTTAGAATTAAAAACATCTAAAGATACTTCTACTTGTTCTTCGAAAACCTTAATAGTAAGATCTGGCTCTGGTCTTTTCCATTCTTTATAGATCTTTTGTATACTACTTTCAATAATTTTTTTAATATCATCTAAAATTTCCTCGTCATTTATGATTATAGAAAATTCTGCTTCATTAGGAATAACATTAGTATAACTTCCACCTTTGAAATTGTTAAGATATACGTCAAATCTTTTCGTTATCTCAAATAATATTCTACTTAGTAATTTGATTGCATTACCTCTTATTTCATGAATGTCAACACCAGAATGTCCTCCTTTAAGCCCCGAGATGCTTACCTTTAATTTCTTGTTTTTAGGGGATAAAACATTCTTTTTATCAAAATCAAGAGTAATTGTAGTATTCCCCCCACCTGCACAACCAATGGTTATTACTCCCCATTTTTCGCTATCAACATTCATTAAATGCCTTCCTGTTAAATATTCAGGGTTTATTTCTTTAGCTCCATTAAGTCCTATTTCTTCTTCTACGGTTAATAATACTTCTAGAGGTCCATGTTTAAGATCATTGTCTATTAATGCACCTAGTGCCATTGCCACACCAATTCCGTTGTCAGCCCCTAATGAAGTGTCCTTAGCTTTAACGTATTCGCCATCAACATAAGGGATAATGTGATCTTTTTCACAATCAAAAGAGGGATTTTTTTTTGCACAAACCATATCCAAGTGCCCTTGAATAATAATTGCGGGAACATTCTCGTATCCAGGTGTCGCGGGTTTTTTAATGTAAACGTTACCGTAATTATCTACCTTGTATTCAAAGCCATGTTTCTTGGCAAAGTTGATTACATATTTTCTCGCTTTTTCTTCTTTTCCTGAAGGGCGGGGAATTTGTGTAAGGTCATAAAAAATTTTCCACACATGTTGAGGTTCTAATTCATAGACTTCTGTCATCAATGTTTTGTTCGGTTTTACGAATAAATATTTTCCTTAATAAATCCCGTTCTTTTTCATGTTTTTTAGAAAATTAATTGTTTTGTTTTGTTGGACAAAACCAAATAAGTTTTTAACAAATATATTTAAAATAAACATATGATGGAACCTGGGTTTATATTCGTGATATTATTTCACGTTATTTTCGCAATAGTGTGGATCGGCGGGATGTCTACTCTATTATTTGTATTCATTCCATCAGCCAAAAATGCTTTGCCAGAAAAACAATTAGTTAATAAATTAATGACAGTAACACAAAAGAAACTAAATAATTATGCATATACTTCAATGATTATCTTATTAGCAACAGGAATTCTACTTGCCATCAAGGAAAAAGCACTTATCACAATGTTCACTTTTTCAACCCCCCACTTAGCTCTTTTAGGTGCAAAGTCTATATTGTTCCTAATAATGATAACTATAGCTCTCATTAGAACATTTTGGGTTCCAAATATGAAACTGAAACCAGAACAAAAAGAAAAGCTAAAATTCGAACTACTAATAACTAATGTAACTATTGGATGGATAATCATTATTCTAAGTATTCTATTACCCATTATTTAAGAGAGAGACAAAAAGAGGCATAGGGTCTCTCTCTTCTTTTTTTCTATTAATTTTGGATAAATAATTTAGTGCGAATGAATTATTTAGCCTAATTAATATTTTTAGGCTCGTGCTTCTATTAGATAAGCGTTAATTTTCCCATACAAAAACATGGTCTTATCTATTATTTGTAAATCATTTTTCTGAGCAATCTTCTCTGCCAGACCTATTTTAGTTGTTAAAAAAGCGATTTTGCGTATTGAATATTGAGAAGCAGTTTTTAATAAATGATTATATAATTTAATTAGATATTCTTTTTTACCCATTCTAATACCAAAGGGTGGGTTAAATACCATTGCATCAATCTCTTCAAGACTAATTAGAGTTTCTAATTCAAAAGCATCACCATGAATTAATACAATGTTTTCTTTGACATTCGCTCTTTCTGTATTTATTAAAGCATACGAATAGAATTTATGAACTTTTTCTATTCCTATTGCAACTTTTCCTTTATTCTGAATTTCTTGTTTTTCAATCAAAATTTGTTTAGCAGTAAGTGGGATGAAATCCCAATGTTTTACTGAGAAATTATTTTTTATATAATCATTAACTGGATAATTAATTGCCCATAATGATGCTTCTATCGGGATTGTCCCGCTTCCTGTAGTTGGATCTAAAATTTTCTTTTTTTCATTTTCTGGATTCCAATTACTTGCTAGAACTAATTGAAAAGCAATTGTAGATCTTAAACCTGCAGGATGTTTCTTAACTC
>JAMOVR010000149.1 GCA_027061945.1 Candidatus Heimdallarchaeota archaeon | reverse complement strand
GGCAGAATTTGTGAAATCTTTAAGAGTAAATTCTGTAGGGTTAATAGGTTTGCAACCAGCTATTTTAGACGCCTTAGTAAATATATTCGGTAATGCCCATGTTTTTTGTATTGATAGAGACGAAGATAATAAAAATAAGGTAAAATATGGTGTTTTTATTGGCTGGGGTGATATAGCAGGCATGAAGAAAATTTTCAAAAATAGTGAGTTAATTTTGGCTACAGGTTCTACCGTCGTCAATGGAAGTATTGTTAATATTCTTGATTTTGCTAGAGATTATAATCGTCAACTTTATTTTTATGGTACTACAATAGCTGGTGTTGCTCAATTAATGGGTCTAAATCGTCTATGTTTTAAGTCTTGTTAATATATGGTCGCTAAAATACAAAACAGTTTTGTTTTTGATATGTTAATTTCTTTTGTATCTGGATTATTTTTTGCTTTTATCGTTCTTGTTTTGCTATCTTTGATGACAACTACTTCATTTAAAGAATTTTTATCTCAATTACGTTCTCCTGTAGTTCTTTCTTCTATTTTTGTTAGTTTAGAAACCTCTTTAGCTGTTGTTTGTTTGACTTTTATTTTTGGTTTTCCTGTGTCTTATTTTTTGGCTTTGAAAAAATTTAAAGGAAAAATCTTTTTAGATACATTGCTCGATTTGCCAATTGTTCTACCTCCTTTAGTTTCTGGTTTGTCTCTTTTACTTCTTTTTGGTGCTGATGGTTTGTTAGGAACTCTTCTTTCGCGTTGGAATGTTCGAATTATTTTTACCAAAAAAGGTATTATAATAGCTCAATTATTTGTAGCTTCTCCTTTCTTTATTAAAACCGTTAAAGAAACTATTGCTAATATCTCTAAAGATCTTTTAGCTGCTTCAGCAACCTTAGGGGCCTCTCCTTTTTATACTTTCCGTCGTATAGTGTTGCCTTTATCCAAAAGTGGAATATGGGCAGGTTTGGTGATGACCTGGGCCAGGGCTATGGGAGAATTTGGTGCTACGGCGATGGTGGCTGGGTGTATTCCGCAACAGACAGAAACAATGACTATAGCTATTTATATGCAAGCCATGAGCGGAGAGCTTGCTCCAGCTACGGCTATTGCCCTTATTTTGATGGTATTTTCTTTTATTTCTTTGGCAATATTTAAAACTAGATTTAGAAAATATGAGTATAGTTCTTGAAAATATTACTAAATATTTTAGTAAACAAAAAGTCCTAGATAATTTGTCTTTGACTGTAGAGTTAGGAGAATTTCATGTCCTTTTAGGGCCAAGCGGAGAAGGTAAAAGCACCCTTTTAAAGATTATTGCTGGTTTATTGAAGCCAGATAGTGGTAATATCTGGATTAATGGAACAATAGTCAATAACATTCCACCTCAGGAGAGAAAGATAGGTTTTGTTTTTCAGGATTATGCTTTATTTCCTCATCTAACGGTTTATGAAAATGTAGCTTATGGGTTAAAAGCTAGAAGTATAAAAGGGAAAATACTAGAAAAAAAGGTAATGCAATATTTAGAAATGGTAGATCTAAAAGATTACAAGGATAAATATCCAACCCAATTAAGTGGAGGACAAAAGCAGAGGGTAGCTTTGGCTAGAGCATTAATTATAGACCCGCAAGTTTTGCTTTTAGATGAACCTTTAAGTCATTTAGATGCTTGGCAAAGAGAACAATTGAGAGAAGAATTAAAACGTATTCAAAAAAAGACAGGTGTAACTACTCTTTATGTGACTCATGATCAGATAGAAGCTATGATACTTGCTGATAAAATTTCAATCCTTCATCAAGGACGAATTGAACAAGTAGAAAGTCCGGAAGATATTTTTTATCGGCCTAAAACACCTTTTGTTGCCGCTTTTGTAGGGGCTACCAATATATTAAAAGGTAAAATATTGAAGTGTAATGATACCAAAGCAGAATTTCTTATCTCACAAAGAGAACTTACCAAACCTCTAGTTATAACCGTTCAAAAATATCCTCTTTTTCAGCATAGAAAAGAGATATCTCTCTGTTTACATCCAGAAAAAATTTCCTTAAAGGAAAGGCCTGAGGAGGAAAATAGTTTTTTGGGGCGTGTCTTAGATATTATTCCCCAGGGGACGGTATTAAAAGTCACGGTGGATGTCTATGGATTAAGGCTTCAGGTAGTCCTGCCTAAAAGGAGTTTTGGTTTTTCTTCTATCAAGGAGTACGTCTGGGTATGTTTTTCCGCCGATGCCCCCCACCCTCTTTGCGGTAAATGTCCCCGTGCTCCAGAACACCTACGGGCATGCCAGAAAGAGTGTTCTTCAAACCACCAAGCACTTTAGCAAATAATAAAGGTTGCCTTAATTCTTTTTGGCGACGAAGAAACCCTCAAGCCTTATAAGGACAAAGAATTTGATTTTCCTGCTCATTTCGTGCCTCTCTCTGCCAGTAATTTGCGCACTTCCTGGCTTATGTGGAGGACTTCAGCCCGGGCCTTGGCCTCGTCAAAGGTGACTACCTGACCTTTGCGTAGGAGAAAACGTCCGCCGACCATGACGTCTGATACGTCTCCGGCCTTGGCACTGTAAACCAGGAGTGAAAGTGGATCGTAGAGTGGAGTAAGATGTGGCTTTGAGAGGTCGAGCA
>JAMOVR010000148.1 GCA_027061945.1 Candidatus Heimdallarchaeota archaeon | reverse complement strand
ACCACCAGCAGCCAAAATAACAGGCAACAACAAATCACTTACATGTTTGATGGTTAAATGGGCTTTATAAAAACTTTGACCGATTTCTCTGTGACTAAATAAATATAAAATTAATAAGGCTAAAAATATAGAAATAGTAACAACTAAAAGCATTCGCTTTAGAATCCAAATCTGCAAATCTCGTTTAACTTTGAGATTTAAACGTTTTCTTCTTTCCATAAAGGATGCTCCTTATTGATAGCGTTGTTTATGACAACTAAGACAGAGAGCTTCTCCCTTTTTACGCAGATATGAAGGATAGAGAGAACCGTGAGGATTATGACAACTAGCACAAGTGACTACACCGTTTTGTAGAGGAATATCTTTATCTATTGATATATTTTTAGAAAGAGGAACATTTACTGGATGGGAAACTCCAAGGCGATTTTTGGGATGACAAGTATAACAAGCATCAATTGAAGACCATTTTAAAGAGTTAATCTTAGGGTGATCTTTAATCTTTTTCTCTTTAGAAAGATCTAGTGAACCTGTACTTACTCCTCCCAAACGCCAATCTATATCACTATTAGACATTATAGCTAAAATAAGCTCTCCTGCAGGACTATGATACAATTTTACAGAAACATTTTTAGGAGAAGTAACAACTTTTTTAAAAGAATTTTGGATTGGATTAGAAATATTAAAAGAAAAACTTTTTGAAGGGGCGCTATTACCTAAAATATCTTTAGCATTTACAGTACAAATATATGTTTGATTTTCTTTTAGTCTGGTCAACAAAATTTCATGATTAGTAAAATAATCACCTTCACTATAACCTTCAACATTGTCTCCACATGAAATATAAACTTCTGTAGGAATATTAGTTTGCACACAAATTTTGGCTTCAATCCAGGGCCCTTTTTCTAAACCGCAAAACTGAGTTTTAAGAATCTGAGGAGGAACAGACGAATTAGGTAAATTGGATGCTTCACTTGGCAAAAGAATAAATTGTTCTTGAAAGTCTTCTACTTGAAATACAAGATTATATTTTTCTAAACGTGGAGAAAGTATAATATAACTTGTACCTCGATTAGTATGTCTAGCAAGAAACCATTTTATATTAGTTAGATTAACAATTTTCTTACTAAACATCCCACCATGACACTTTTCACAATGACCTTCCATAAAAGGTTTATGTAAATAGACACCATTAGGAACAAGTTTATTAAGTGAATGACATTGTTGACAAGTTTTCCCTAAAGTTATCTGCACCTGTAAAAATATGATCAAAATCAAGGCACAAAATAATCCCCTTTTAACTTTCACGACTAAAACCCACCTTAAAGTATAATTATAAGATTATTGGGCTACAGTTAAACCGAAAGGACAACAACCAAGTTCAATTTTACCTACTAACTTTTCAGAAGTGGTATCAATCACTGCAAGACTATTCTCTCCCTTAAGGCCTACATAAAGCCAACCACGCCTACTACATACAGTCATCAAAAAGGGTCCCTTCCCCACTCTGATCTTCTTAAAAATGGTCAATTGACCTGGGGCAAGTAAACTTAACGTTCCTTCTTTTTGGTTGCTAATATATATTCGGTTTGCTGTACCGAAAACTTGAACGGCTCCCCGACCGCTCCGTACTCGTCCCACCAGCTCTTCAGAGGCCAGATCAAATACATTCACCGTCCCAGTAGCATTGTCAGCCACATAAAGCCTGTTATTTTGAATCCACAGGCCCCGAGGCTTATGCCCCACCCTTAGGGTTTTCACCAAAGTAAGATTTGAAGTCAAGACATAGACGGCCTGATTTTGGGGAGAAGAAATAAAAATTTGATCGTTACTTGTTGAATAAGCAATTTCTGAAAGAGAATAACCAATACGTTTGGAATTTAAGAGCCCTCCGGATAATAAATTTACCAAAATGACATAATCAGAGCGATAATCAGTAATAGCAGCTTTATTAGAATTGATTAGAACAATATATCGAGGACTAGAAACTAAGGGTAAAAAGAAACTATCAATTTTCCTAAAAGAAGACAATTCTATAACATTAAGTTTTCTAAATCTTTCTGAAACAACAAACAGCCGGTCATTATCCGAATCAGCAACCACAGCTTGAGGAATACCCGAAACACCCAAAGAAGCCATTACTTGATTAGTATCAGCTCTTATAGCAAATAAAGTATCTGTATCTTCACAAGTAACATAAACTGTTTCTCCGCGAAGCGGTCTAGATTGAACTCGAGCATAAAAATTAGGAATAAACTTATTACCTTTGATAGAATTTTTGACATCCCAAAAAACGAATAGGCTTAAACTGGCATCTTTCTGTAACTCAAATCTCAAAGGAATTTTTATTTGCGTAGTAGAAAGTAATAAGTTTTTATTATTTAACTTGGCTTCTTTGAGTTTTAAAACTAAGGCATTATATCTACCTCGAGGGGCCTCTCCACCAGCTAAAAAAAGCTGTCTAAATGGAGCCTTTGAAGAAAGAAATTTTTTAGAAAGTTTTAAATTTATAGAATTTCCATTTTCTAAAAGGTCTATACTCTCAAAAGAGAGCTTGACTTCTTGGTCAAGAGGCTCCATAAGATTCAAAAAGACGTTTACTCGAGAAGCCCAAGAAGAACTAATTAATAAAACAAAAAAACTAAAAACTAATCCTAAAAGCATATTCTCCCCGTGGCCTTATATCCAGCCCAACTATCATCGGAACCGTGTTTATGACAATTCAGACAGGAAATAGGAGGTTTACCTCCCCCACCTCCACCACTACCATGACACGAACCACATTGTTTCTCTATATAAGGATGATCATCAGCTATATGATGTATATATTCCCATCTATTTTCTCCACCAGAAAGACCAAAGGCAGCATCATCTTTATGACAAGCTCGACATAAATAACCGATCTGATTACTATCTGTTCCAGAAATTGATACAATAGTTCCGTTAACTTCACGTCGAATAAGAAAAGGATTGGCTGAGCCATGAGGTTCATGACAATCCGTACAGGAAGTGACAAAACCAAGGGTAATGCCTAATTGTGAAGAGGCAAAAGGATTTTTCAAATGAACTGAAACTGTAGCCGAATTTTTACCATGTTTATCAGGCAGAGGTGTTCCAGAAGCACTATCTCCTCCACCAGAAAACCAATCTATTTGTCTAAGATTTCGCCCTAGATTTGAACTATAAATAGTATTCGTAGCGTTATGACATGCTGTACAGAAAGTAGCATAATCTGGTAAATTTGATCCATTATAAGTAGAAGACCCACCAGGTTCGTAACTAGTCGAAGAATTATAATAATAAGGAGCTTGGTAATAATTAGTAAAATCTGACATCTTCTCACCAGAATCATCACCCCAAAGGGTATTATGGGCCGAAGGTAAAGAAACAACAGTATAACTCGCTGGATCTGTTTGATTAGTCTTTATACGTTTTACCAAATGGGGATTGTGACAGGCTACACAGGGATTAGAACTTGCTGTAAAAAAAGAAAAATTATTTTGGGCAAAATTATAAATATCTTTCAAATTATGATAAGAAGCTACTGAAGAAGTATTAACTAGATTAAAAGCATCTAAAATAGTCGAAGGTCCACCGGTATAACCACCATAAGTTTCACTGTAATCGTAATTAATTATTCCTCCCTCTTGAACTGAAGAAGGGCCATGGCAAAGGAAACAAACATCATTCGAAGCACTATAAGGAGCCGAGGAAGCACCGCTAAAATTGGTACTAAAGAGGGCAAAGGCATAAGGCCCTCCGTTGCTGACGCCCCCGATCACTCCGTGTTGCTCATGACAGTGGGCACAATTACCGCGTGCGTAACCATCGGTACGCTCGGTCCTTTTGACCCCGATAGAAGCATCTCCATGCGCAGAAAGGCGATATGGTCCGGGATCAATAGCCCATACTGGACTAATAAAAAGCCCTATCAAGATCACTATTAAAAAAATTTTAGTCCTTCGCCGTATGACAGGCATTACACCCATTGACCGAAGTTTGTACTGGCCATCCATAATAATTCCAACGTAAAATGTATTTATAAGGCGTTCCATGCGCTCGATGGCAAGAAATACAAGTAACAATGGTATCTTTACTAAAACTAACTGTAGACTTTGGTTGAGACACATCCTCGCTGGCCACCGGGGCAATTACCGAATATTGTCCTGTAGAACCATATTGTCCCGGATATTGACGATATTCTGAACCACTAGGGGTATGACTCATATCGTAATCTGTGGGATGGCGAAGCCAGGGTGAACCCCAACTCCCAAAACTAACATCATCTCCATTATGAAAATCTCCGTGACATTCGGCACATAGATAACTGATGGTTGAAGTATTAATATCTGTCTCCGAGGCCCTATCTACCCCTTTATATTGATTATGATGAAAGGCATCGGGTTGATATTCCCAATCGGAGTCTTCATATCCAACGATACCCTTCAAAAAACGATAACTTTTTCCCACAGTAGAGCCGTCGATCACCGAATCATCGGCGTGATGTGCCCCAAGTAAGGCCTCAAAATCTCCTTCTATATTACGATCTCCATGACAACCATATTTACCAGCACAGGTAAGTTGATGACCAAGATCAGTTCCCCCCGGAGGAGTAGTGCCCAAAGTTTGATCAACATTGGCCAAACCTTCTACGTTATGACCGGTTCGGTCTGCATCGGTAACCCAACTGCTCCCATTGACTACCCAATAGAAATTACCTCCAGCAAGGGTATTAGTACCGGCCTCTGTCCCCGTCTCTCCATAATTCGGTGCACTAGAGGAAAAAATATACGGAGTAGTATTAGAACCATTGTTAGTTCCGGTATGACATCCGATACAATCGTTAATGACTAAGGCCTTATAAGGGCCAGAACTACCCCATTCCTGAAGGATGGTACCATTCTGGGAATAATGCATAGTGTGACAACTGGCACAAGGTATACCAACAATTTTAGCCTTAGCGACAGCACTAAAGAGCAATAAGGATAGAACAATAATCCAAAATTTGACTACATTAATGTCCCCAAACATCTACCCGTCCATTCCCCTCGTCCACCACTAGTAGATTAGATTTTACAAACAAAAGCTGCCAGGGATAACGTACCTGCCCTGGCTGAAAACCCTCTTTGAGAAAGGAGTAACGAAGATGGCCATTCTTGTCAAAAACAAAAACTTTCTTAAGATCACGATCTAAAATATATAAATTTTCTTGATTATCTATTTCGATAGAAATAGGTAACACCATTTTTATTTGTGGGTAAATTATGTTTTCTTGGTTATTCTTTAAGTTAATAGCAAAGATTCGCCCGGTAATATTTTCTAAGCCCCAAAGGATGTCTCCCTTTATTTTAAAATCGATAAAACCTCTAAAATTCGGATCCTCAGGAGTGATAACTCTCTTAATATTAAGATTATTATCCAGGGCTAAAACTTTGCCGCTGGTGCGATCTAAAAGCATCAAATACGGTGACCACCATATGAGCCGATCTATTAAAACAGGATTATCTTGATAAATAATTTGATGTCGTTCCAAACGATGAGCTTTAAGGTCAATAAACGTTAAACTATTAAGTGGCCGTTCTACCACCCATAGATTGCCCTGATCGTCTCGAATCATAGCAATTGGCCCTCTCAATTGACCTGCTGCATCAAACTCTTTAAGAGGAGTCCCATCTAATTCATAAGAAACTAAACGATTATTTCCAGTATCAGCTATATATAATCGTAAATTACTTTGATCAAAAAAGGCCGTAAAAGGTTGTCGTAAGTGGATATCATCACTCCCCTTTTCTAAAGAAAATTTTAGTTTAAATGACCATGCTGAACTAACCAGAAATAAAATTACTAATAGATTTAAAATTAATAGTTTTTGTGACATTCTAAACATAAAGTAGCCTCTCCGCTCAATCTGAGATTATATTTAAAATTAGTTCCCATAGGTTCGTGACAAGTTACACAAGTAATAGGTTGCCCATTACGCGGATCAATAACTTTTTCTCCCACAGGATGAGTAAATTTACCTTGAGTTTTATGACAACGCACACATGTTTCATTTCCCCCATTTATTAACATAGCTGGATGATCAGATCCATGAGTCAGATGACAATTTGTACACTGATCACATTTAGGGTGAACATATAAACTCTTAGCTCTTTGTTGCTTAACCTGAAAATGACATGATTCACATAAATATTTAGGCTTATCTTTTAACAGATCTTTAGTATCACCTACATGAGGATTATGACAAACTAGACATGCATTTTCCTCACAACTCCCCAACAAATGATTATGAAAATGTTCAAAACTGTTGATATTTTTGTTATGGCATTGTAAACATAAAGCTACTCCTCTTTTCTTTGTTTGATGACAAACTTTACAATTTTTTTCTGCATATGGCTTGTGACTTATAGGCCTTAAAATTCCTTTTTTATTACTTCCATGCGGTTGATGACAAGATAAACATTCCACACGATTTATATTTTCTCCATGAATCTTAGCAATTTTATTTCTGTCTTTATGACAAGAAAAACATAATTTATTACTTTCCATCTTTATTAAGCGTCTATCTTGAGAAAAATGGGGATCGTGACAAGATAAACATCTGCCTTTAGTAAAGGGTAGATGAGAATATTTAAATTTTGTTTGAAGATCTTTATGACAAGAAAAACACATATTTTTTATGTCTTTCTTTAAAAGGGCTTTATGTGTAGAAGAATGCGGACTATGACAGCGCAAACAACTCTTTTCAGCTACTGGTTTATGAACAAAAGAAGCTTTAGAAATATCTTCTTTAATTTTTTTATGACAAGAAAAACATATCTCTGTTTGAGGGGCCTTAAGAAGATATTTATATCGAGAAACATGAGGAAAATGACATTTATCACACTGCTCCGAAGCTACTGGCTGATGTGGTTGGCCTTTAATAATTTTTCCCCTTGAATGACATTTAGGACCAAAACATCCCTGACCAGCTTGAACTCGAAGTGCAAGCCCTAAAACAGCCAGAATGACTAATAACCAGAGGCGCCTCATTTTCTACCTCCCTGATGGCAGGGTGCACATTGCCCTTCAGCAAAAGGTGCATGTTCTACCGGCCAAAGTATTCTATTGTCTAAACCACCATGTGGATTATGGCACGTTACACAAGAATTAGGTGAGGGCTTTATACCTCGATGTTCTTCAATCAATTTTTTATCAATTTGATGACACCTAGAACAAGTAATACTAATAGGTTGTTTCAACAAATAGGATATTTTACCTGCATGTGTTTTATGACAAATTAAACATCCATTTTCTTCTTTAGCTGGAGGATGAGCTACACCATGGTTCCAGTAATGAGAAACTTCCTGATGACAAGAAAGACAAAGTTCCTCCACATTGTCACGTAAATACCAATTTTTATCTCCTCCATGTGGATCATGACACTCTTGACAATTACCTTTTTCTGCCGGAGCATGAACAATAGGTTCTGATCTAATCTCTAAACCTATCTTATTGTGACAATCAAAACATATTGTATTTAAAGGACGTTTGATTTGAAAAGCATAATCAGAAGCATGAGCATCATGACAAATAAGACATTCCTCTCTTTTAAAAGGTGGGTGCATTTTCTTAAGTTTATATTCATCATAAAGTTTTTGGTGACATTTTACACAAATTTTATCAGTAGATGTAAAAAGTAAGATTTTATTTGAAGCATAATGCGGATCATGACAGGATGAACATCGTCCACCTGCAAATGGAGTATGTAAACTAAAAAGATTCTCTTCCTTAGCTGTTTCTTTATGACAGGAAAAACAGAGTGTTTTTTCTCTTTTTACTAAAAGATGTTTTTGTAACGATTTATGAGGTTTGTGACAATATAAACAATTTCCTTTCTTTGTGGGTTCATGTCCTATAGGTCCTTTTTTAATATTTTGATGACATGAAAAACATAAAGTACTAGGTCTATCTTTCAATAAAGGCTTTACCTGAGCTACATGTCCTTTGTGACAAGCCAAACAATTACCTTCTTTAGTTGGTTTATGTTCACTATTGATCTTTTTAGGAGCCTTGCCCGTCGAGTGACATTTTGTACAAAGAATAGCCGTCTTTTCTTTTAGAAGCGGACCATAAGCACTACCATGAGGACTGTGACAGTTTAAACATTCATTCTTATCATAGGGAGGATGATGACTAATACCTTTTTCCTTGGGATGACATTTTAAACAATTTTTATCTTGATCATCTTTAAGGCTTAAAACATTTCCTGCTTCCACTAAATGGCAAGCCTTACAATTTCCTTTAAGGATCGGTTCATGATAAGAAGGGCGCAATAAATGGTCATTTTTAGACTGATGGGGATCATGACACTGGATACATCCTTTATCTACTTCATAACCAAAATGTTGTTTAAACAAAAGTTTTTTATCCTTATGACATGAAAGACAAAGATTATCAGCATTTTCTTTTAAAATTCCGGGCTCATTAGAGGCATGAGCATCATGACATCTTAAACACCCTTCTTTTAAAGCCTCATGTTTGTAAGGAGCAGATAGGATGTTTTTATGACATTCTAAACATAATTCTTCGGTAGGCCTCTTAAGCAAATATTTTTGAGAAGCAGAATGCGGTTCGTGGCAGGTAAAACAATTCCCCTTTTTGACTGGCTGATGGAGAAATTTCTGCCTCAGATGAGGGAGCATAGAACGATGACAACGTAGACAAAGTACCGGTGGTTTAGCCTTAAGGAAGGCTCCTCCTACCAAACCGTGCGGGCGATGACATCCTTGACAATTCTTATTCGCAACTGGCTTATGAACTACTGGCCCACCCTTAAAAACCAATTGTTGATACTTGGGATGACAATCTAAACACGTCTTTTGTTTCTTAGGAGGTGGAGGGGCCTGAGGAGCACAGGCAAAAAACAAAGGGAGCAACAAGCTCACCAAGAGTAATAACCACTGCCACTTAACGGGCTTTAGCTTCATGTTTGGCCTCCATTTCTTTTCTCAACTCCTGCCAGGCCTTTTCGTTTATCTGGATCTTAGAGCGAGCACGTAATTTAGCTATATATTCTTGTTTAAGCCTTTCAAATTTCTCTTGGGCCAGAGACTTTCTAATGCTTTCTTTGACCATTTTAAAGGGGTGAACCTCTTCAGGATAATGCCTAATCAGTTTTACAATACAATACCAGGTATTGTTACCTCTTTTGATCTTTATAATAGGGGAAATTTCTCCTGGCTTGAGGCGTTTGAGGACCTTTCGCATCTCTGGAACGAGGTCTTCTAACTTATATCTCTCTGGTCGGGCGCCATGAAAAAGGATTTCCTTACCGACCTCAAAAAAATCTTCCCCTTTTTTGAGACGCTGATAAACCTCTCGGGCTAATTGTTGGTCTTGAGTCCTTATAACAGCTATCTCTACCCGCTCCGGTTTGGTAAAATCTTTTTTATGTTCTTCGTAGTATTGTCGGACATCCTCCTCCGTCACTTTAACCTGGGGCCAAATAATCTTTTCTTCTAATTCTCGAGTTAAACGTTGTTTCTTATAAAATTCATATACATCTTTTAGCGGTGGTTTATTCTCATAATGACGATTAAGAGCTTCCCAAGTAGTCAATGTTTGAGCAATACTATCATTTATTAAACGCCATTTTAGCCATTCAATGCCTTCCTTAGTCTGATTTTTACCCAGCCTCAGTTTAGCTTCTTTTTGGAGAAGTTTTTGAAATTGCGCTCCAGTAAGTAACTGATCATTGATTTTCAAAACGGCAGTTTTTGCCAAATCTTCTGGAAGTTTTCCTTTGAGAGGAATTTTCTCTATAGCTTCTTTATTAACTGTTACCTTATACTTTTTTTTCAATCTTTGTATAAGTTCTTTTGTTAAACGAGCACTCTCACGTTTTTTTATCTTAAAAGCAATAGATCTTTCCAAATTACGAAAATCTTCCTCATCTGGCCCCAACTTTTCCTGAACAAATAAGATATAAAAGACTTTTCCGTGTTTAAGCGGCCCTAAAATTTCTCCAGGTTTGGCTGAAAGAATGGTCTGTCTCAATTCCTTGGGAATAGTATGCGGACGCTCCCAACCAAAATCTCTAGCCTTGCCTTTAGGTTCTAGTTCTTTAAAAAGTTTTTCAAAATCTTTAGAACTCTTGATTTGATTTTTCCATTTTTGAGCTTCTTTTTCATCAAGAGTAATAAGAGCTTTAATTTTTAAACGCGGAATATAATCCTTAATATATTCTTGCCAAAGCACACGACGACTAAGATCAATTTTACTATCTACTTCCTCATATTTTAATTGCATTAAAGAACGAACTTCTCGAAAAATACGCAATTTATTCTTATAAGAAGGTTCCTGATCAAGACCTAAAGCCTTAGCCTCATCAG
>JAMOVR010000147.1 GCA_027061945.1 Candidatus Heimdallarchaeota archaeon | reverse complement strand
AACTTCATCTCCCTAAGAACTTCAACGCTTTTACATGTTTTACAACCTGTTGAATACGAAGAATTATCATCCGGTTTATCCCCGCCGGGAAAGGACATATTTCCCTTCTTGAAATCTCTATCATCACAATTGCATTGTCTCTGATCATCAGTACCATCATTTTCAGCATCATCCGCACATGGAAAAACTATATGAGAACAATCTACAGCTGTTCCTTCGGAACTATACCCCGCTGCATGAGTTAACTCATGTGCTATCAATCCTTCCAAACATTCCCTCCCGTGACATACATTATCTATCAATAAAGATAGTGGCTCACACAATGTTACATGATGTCTATTCTTCTTGAATACCTTTTTCCAATTATTACCTATCAACTCTCTTCTCATATCATGATACCAACCAAACCCGCATTTTGAACTACACTCCCCAGAACCACAAGCAACTTCTACTATTAATCCGTTTTTTTTATCACTCAATATCTCCTCTATATCATTCTTCATACACTTGGGAAACCTATTACTCTTGTATATTGCATCCAAAACTCTATTAAATGCTTTTGCTATTATTTTTTTTACCTTATTATCTAATTTTATATCAAATTTGCAATAATCGCTGTCATTGGAAAAACCAGCTCTTTCTTTTATATCGTCAGCATTTTTATGCCACCTTTTCCAATCCTTGGATTTGACACTTGAAAAAGACATACTTGCTATGAAAATCACCAACAAAACAAGAATATACCTTTTAAACCCGCTCATTTATATCTCCGTTTAAATTATTTTGTCCTGATTCTTATATCCAATCTTTTTAGCTTCCCTTTTCTTACTTCCACTTTCTTTATTACCAAATAATATTTTTTATATTCTTCATCCTCCAAGTCTTTACCTTTCTTATTTTCTATATAATCCCAAACATCAATCCATATATTATAAACACCCTCGGGAAGCGGAGCGGCTCTGTAATACCCGTTTTTGTCAGTCCCAATTTTTATAAAATCAAGTTTTACAATTGAACCTTTCACCCTCTCAACTTTTTTTGAGATAACTATGTGTGCTCCCTCTATTGGCTTTCCTGTCTCCTTCGAATAAACATATCCTTCAATACCTGTCTTATCCGTAAAATCATAAGCTATTATATCCCCCAAATCCTTTATTTCTCCACTCTTAACTTTTACCCTCGTTGCAAAATATTTAAAATAGTATATGCCTTTTCTTATAAAATCTCTATCAAGTGTTATAAAATACTCACCCTCATTCCCTATGCACCAAAATTTGCCATCTTTCTTAGTCTCATGAAGCATCGAACCCGTATTCTCCCCCACACAGTATATAAATCTCTCGGCAAGAGGTTTTATACTACCATCCTCCTCCTTTATAAGCAATCTACCCGTAAGCACTCCCCCCAATATCATCTTTATCTCAATATAAACCTCCTTCCCCTCTTCTATCTTTACATAATTCCTATATCTTTCCGGAACATACGCCAGTATACTCCCTTTAATGTTTATTAATCCCGCAAATACCTCATAATCCCATTTTCCCTTTCGTGGTATCAGCTTCTCAAATACCGCTATCCCTTTCTCATTAGTCTTTGCATGATACTCCTTGTTATTCTCAATACAAAACACTGTCACACCCAAACCCTTAACAGGTTTTCCCGTATCTTTCATCACTACTTTTACCCTTAATCTTCCGTATGTCTTTGCATAGCTTACGGAACTCAGCAAACTTACAATCACCACACCAAACAAAACAACAAACAAAAACTTAAAATTAAACAAAAGACTAAACACTTTCCCGCTCGTGCGGGATAGGTTAATTTTTAACATATTCTCCTCCTAAAATTGTTATTTTTTCGATTAAATCTATTCTGAAGCATAAAGCCAAAAGCATCGGAGCCTCCAAGGCAGCTTCTTGGGCTATTAAGCTATCAAAGCTCTCAGCTCTTGCTCCGACATTCACTTCGTTCACTCCGTCCTCCTTCGCAGCTCATCGCTGCTAATATTGTTTTTTTGATTAAATTTGTGTTCATAATTCATAACTCAGCATTAATTTTCCTCCCCTTGTGAGTAATATTTTAATATATGAAATTTAACACTTTTCGTCAAAAACTTTTGCATTCTCATAATCTTTTGCATTCTCAGCTCCTCAACTCTTTGCTCCCTTTGAAAGCAAAGGATTGAAAAGCTGTTCGGCTGCTCTGCTGCTCGGCTGCTCTGCTTTTGGCTTCGAATAATCCATAATCACCCCCTTGTGAGTAATATCTTAATATATGAAATTTAACATTTTTCGTCAAAAACTTTTGCATTCTCATAATCTTTTGCATTCTCAGCTCCTCAACTCTTTGCTCTTTATAAAAAGCAAAGGATTGAAGGGCTTTGCACAGCACGGTTTTGAAAGAGCTGGAACAGCTGCTCGGCTGCTCGGCTTGAAGGCTTGAAGGCTTGTTTGCCGTATTGCTGAGCAAAAACTACTATTGTGCCGCCGGATTGGACATATTGTTTTAGGGTTTCTTTGAGAGCGGTGTTGTTTTGGTTTAATGATAAACTTCCGTAAGGTATTACTAACACAGGGTGTTCCTTTACCATATCTTTTGTCAATTCCCTGAAATATACCGCAGGCCTCTCTC
>JAMOVR010000146.1 GCA_027061945.1 Candidatus Heimdallarchaeota archaeon | reverse complement strand
AACAATAGTTTGTGGAATAACTATTGGTGAATATGCTATGATCGGTGCAGGGGCAGTAGTCACCAAAGATGTACCTCCCCATGCTTTAGTAGTAGGTGTTCCTGCTAAAATTATTGGGTATGTTTGTGAGTGTGGCGAGAAAGTTGCTCCTGCTAATATTGAAAAACCAGCCGAGATTAAATGCAATAAATGCGGCAAGATCATTACTATTAAAAAATAAAAATGGAGTGTTCTGTCTTTATTTATAAATTAAGAAAATTCTTGATTAAAAAACATTTTTCAAATTAAACTTCTACTTAAACTGGTAAGTTTCTGATACGAAAATTATACTATCATTCTATTGATAAGAAGCTCTATTTCTTCAGCTGGAAGGGTGGGACGAGAGATGAAAGCCGACAACCATATATAGTTGCAATATTAGAACATATTGAAGATCGGGCTAAATCCGCCCGTAGCGTCTGTGGAGAGAATCCCATAAAATTTACGAACTATTCCTTACAATAAATAAAATGATTTCGGGGCAAGTATTCTTGATGAAGCAGGAAGTAACTTGCGAAAGAAAAGATAGATACAAACTACATAACAGATACAAGTTAGAAAATCGAAAAATTAAGTGGCGGTTTAGGATTGGCGTTCTCGAAATTTTTTTAACTTGTTTTTAGAGCGAAAAACAAGAAGAGAAAAGTAACGTAGAGGTTGAGACACTTGCGGACAAATAAGTTAATCTTTGGAATATTGATGTTTGTGGTATTATCTGGGCTTGTAGCAACAGTTGACAAGCCTTACGGAATGAATAATGATGTTAAGAACATTTATCAGGCAGAGACGAATCCGGCATACCTTGTGTTGCAGAATGAAACAGTATTTCCCAAGTTTTCGCCGGGAGTAAATATGACTGCTGACACTGACCGTAACATTACGATAATGGAGTCCGCGAGTGTTATTGTTACGGATACAGTGAAAGTAGAATTTAATGCGAATTCAACCGCTGTCAGACTAATAAATTATACCCTTCCTGCATTCTTTGATCAATACGTAGTTTACTACAAATTTTATGTTGCACTTAACAAAACAGTGGACAATGCTTTAGGAAAGACTTTAGGACAACAATATTACAAAGAAAACTTAGAAACAACTGATAATTATCGCCAGCCACAAGTAATTAAAGACCTAAACTTCACGTATTATGTTTTCCCGTTAAATAATACAAATCCTAACAAAGCATATTATAGAAACGGATTTGTAATCAGAGCATATTTCTGGATGGAAAATGCTGTAAAAACCTATTTAGATACTACCGAATGGCAAAGAATTGGATACATAAATGAATCTTTATTCCCATTAATAACAAGCGTTTCTATTGATAATGGAACTTGCAGAACATATCTACAAAGTAACTTGGATAAAAATATTAATGTGCCTGTAACTGATCCTGCCAATATTTCAGATAGCCAATTCAATGTATACTTAGGAAGAATAGAAAACGACTTCAAAACTCTGACATTCACAAACAGGCACCGAGAAGCATTTGATCCTACAAAAGAACTAACATACAACGATACAGCAACTTATTTCTTTAAATCTGAAGATGGTGCTCCAGGACTTCTAGGTGGAATCGCATCTTATGAGTACGAATCTATTGTAAGAGATGTATATGTAGATTCTTGGGGCAGAATAAGAGTATTCGAAAACATTACGGTCAAGAATGTAGGTCCATCTATTCCGCCATATGTAACAATGAATCTAAAACCAAAAGGATTTGCTTTGGTTAACGTTCCAGTAGTTCTTCCTCTTGCATCAGTACCTTTAGATGTGTATGATAGCAGTGGTCCACTTAATCCTCAGAAGAGAGAAGCAAAAACAAAATATCCAATTGCTAGTCTCACTGCACATGATGGATACAAGACGGTAGATGTTGCACTTAGATATCCTCTCTATGGAGGAAAAAGCTACAGCTTCGTAATTGAATATGAACTTAATGTCACAGACTTCTTAGAGGGCGGAAAAGGAAACTTAACACTAAATATGCCTTTATCAAGTTGGTTCAATACTACTGTAAGAAGTTTCACGTTAAATCTACACTTACCTTCAGGAAGTGCTATATTATCGCATGATATAAAACCACATTCACTCACAGGGATCTTAGAAGTAGACTACGAATGCGAAAGAAACGCACTAAGCGTATTTAGAAATAGAGTACTTGTAGTAAATGGATATAATTTAACATCTGCTGATAACGTATACGTCTCAATTAATTATAGCTTCTCGAGAATATACTATGCTGCACCAGTAATCAATTGGGCAGTAGTGGTACTACTCTTCTTAATAGCATATGTCTTATTAAGACAAATAAACGTTCAAGTAGAAGCTGTAGTAGTCGAAAAAGAAGCATTACCAGTAGAAGAAATCAAGGCATTCTTGAGAGATTATGGAGAGAAAGAAGGAATTGTAAAAAGAAGAGCACAATTAAGAAAGAAATACAAGTCTAAACAATTAAAGAAACGTGAATACGAAGAACAACTACGTAAATTAGACATGAGAACAAGGCAAGTAGTTCAAAGACTTGAAAAATCTGCGAAGAACTTGAAAGCTCAAGGACCAACATATAAGAACATTGTAGAAAAAATAATGCTTGCAGACCAAAAACGCGAAGACATCCAAAGAAACATTGATCAACTTGAAACAAACTACAGGCTAAAGAAAGTACCAAAAGACCTATACCAAAAACTTACTCATGAATATAATAAAGAACTTGCTAAAGTAGATGGTCTTATCCACAAAGAGCTTAGCAACTTAAAACTCTTAGTAGAAAGAGAATAAAAATCGGCTCATTAAATAAAACCCTTTTAGGGTTTCTCTTTTCTTTTTTTCGTAATCAACTCATTATTTTCTTATAAACATAACCGTTTTTTAGTGATATTTAAAAGAAAATGATCACAACAAGAACAAAATTTGAGTTATTTATGAATGTTGAGCACACGAGTGATACCGTTTTTAATCTATTAAAAGATAAATTAGTTTTTGTATATGGATTCTCTTGGGAATTTTCAGGTATTTCTTTATGGGAAAGACAACGATCGTAAGAACCATTAATTTTTTTGAAAATAAAAAAGGAAGTAAAAAAACTTTTGTGATTTACTGTCCGTAGGTAATTTTAGATTCCCTTTTTTCTCTAATTATTTCTATAGGAATACTTGCAGTTCTCATAAATTCATCTCTATGAGTAACTAAGATTAGTTGTTTTACAGGATTATCTGTTTCAAGAAAATTGATGAATTCTTCAACTCTTTCGCGGTCTAACGCAGCAGTAGGTTCATCAAGAAGCATGAAGTTTATTCTACCTATCTCCTGAAGTAATGCTACTCTTAATGCAAAAGCCATAACTGCCTGTTCTCCACCTGAGAACCTATGAATATCTTCTTCTAAACCTCCCCTAATTGCAGTTATTTCATATTTTTCAACTCCAATTTTGATACCATCAATATCTCGATCTTCAAAAAATCTTTTCACTATCTGATTGGCTCTAGCTTGTGCATTACTTAAACGGCTCTTAGTAATAACGCTTGGTAAACCATTAAGCAATTTTATTGTCTCCGTTAAGTATAGCCTTACTTGATCTAAAGATTTATTTTGTTTTTTTAACTCATCTATTTGTTTTTTAGTGTTAGAAATTTCATTTAACATCTTTTCTTTAGTAGGTATTAAGTCATTTTTAAGAAACTTAATTCTTGAAGATTTTTCATTTATTTCTTTTCTTAGATTAGATATCTTCGTCTCAACTTCTTCGTATTTTTTATTGTCAAAACCCAATGAAAAAAGTGCATCTTTATTCAATTTTAATTCCTCTTCGAAAGAAGCGATTTGATTACTAATATCTTGAGATTTGTAAAGATTATTTAATAATTCTTCAAAAGCAGTAATATTCTCAGTTATAACTTCTTCTTCATGATCTATCTTTTCTAATTCCCCTTTTAGTTTAGCTAATAGCTCAGAAGATGTTAAGGAATCTAGCTCTTTAATACGTTTAAGCAGTGGAT
Organism: Candidatus Heimdallarchaeota archaeon; assembly: GCA_027061945.1. Classification (GTDB taxonomy): domain Archaea; phylum Asgardarchaeota; class Heimdallarchaeia; order Heimdallarchaeales; family JAJRWK01; genus JAJRWK01. The sequence goes on along the minus strand of JAMOVR010000146.1, from coordinate 6,378 downwards.
CTAAACCACTGTTTATTTTTTCTATTTCTATTATTTCTTCTAAAGCATGTTCATATTTTTTCAAACAATTTTTGTGTGTGGTAATTTGTTTTTTTAATTCATTGAGTTTAATATATAGGTTCTTTATTTCTTTATTAATAGAACTTATTTCTTCTTTAATCTTAAGATTTTCTTCTTTAATAAAAGTAATATTTTCTTCGTAGGTCCTGATTTGGTCAAGAATTTCTCTTTTATTTCTTAATTCCTCTATTTGTGTTTCTAACTCATTATTTTGCTTTTTTAGTATATCTAATTGATTTTTCAACTCTTTGCTTTTCTTAGAAAGTTCAATTTTATCTTTTCTTAGAGATTTTAGTTCAATTATATACTTATTTATTAGCTCGTTTTTATGTTCTTCATTAAGTTCACTACCACATACGGGACATTTGGGAGTAGAAGTATTCTGTAATAATTTAATAGCTTCCTCAATCTCATGGTATCTATTGTCAAGTTGATTAAGTTCAGAGCTAATTTTTCCTCTTTCTTCCGTAACTCTATTCATTTCTTCATTATTAGCCTCAAATATCTGATTTAGCTCTTGTATTTTGTTTCTAATTAGTTCTTCACTCAAATTTTCAAGAGAATATTCTTTAGTTAAAGAAAAGATCTTTTCTTCAAGTCCATTAATTTTATTTTTGTTCTCTCGAAGAATTAGTTCTTTTTGTTTTAGAATCGCGTTTTTAGAAGCTAACTCTTGTTTATAATTACTTAGCTTTTCTTCCAATTCTTGTTTTATTGTTTTTTCTTGCTCTATCATTCCATTAATTTTTTGTTTTAATAATTGAATCTCAGGAGAATATTGATCGCCTAAAAGATCTTTAATTTTGTTTAGAATGCGTTCTTTTTTAGATTTATAGCTTTGAACTTGTGTTCTTATTTTACCCAGTTCTTTGAGGAGATTTTCTTTTTGTTTTATTTCTGCTTCAATTCTACTTTTATCTTTTATCAGGTTTTCTTTTGCTTTTCTTAGACGTTCGATTTCTGAGAGTAATTCTTCTATAGACTTTTTAGTACCCACTTTTTCCCATTGGTTTTTTATTTTTATTTCTAATTTTTTCTTATCGTTTGTTAGTTTTTTGAGGGTTTGTTTTTGTTGAGTAATACTTCCTTGTAGAGTATCAAACTTTTCTTTTTTATCTTTTAATTCGTAGAACTCTTTTTCCTTTTTGAATAGTTCTTCCTCTAATTCTTTAAGATGTTTCTCTATTACTTTTATTTCTTTTTTATGATTTTCTAGGTCTTGAATAATCTTTTCTTCATTTCCTTCTACGTTTTTTTCTAAGTTTTGTATTAATTGATTATTCGTATCAATCTTGTTTTCAATCGCTTTTTTAAGATTATTGGCGATTTCTTTTGCTTTTTCATATTTTTCAAGATCTAAAAGGTATTTGAATACCTTTTTTCTTTCTTCTGTTTTCCCAGATATTATATCTGTAAGTTCCCCTTGAGGGCAATAAACAATTTTTTTGAGAGTGCTTATTTTTGTTCCTGTAATCTGTTCTATGACTTCTTTTACTTCCTTTTGCTTACCAGCAGCAATAATCTTCCATTTTGAATCAGTATTTGAATGTTTTTCTATACTTTGATCAATTATTCCTCTTTTACCTAATTTCGTTTTAATTCGATACTGATCTTCATTATATGAGAAATAGAGAGCAATTTCTCCAGAAGTCGCCCCTTTCCTTATAAAATCTGCAATTTTTAAGCCCGGAGCTAATCTGTTAAACTCAGTTAAAGACCCATAAATTGCTTGTATCAATGTTGTCTTACCAGCACCATTTTTACCAATTATTACATTTACTCCTTCTGTAAATTCCGCAGTGGCTTCTGTAAAAGTCCTAATATTTTTCAAAGTAATTTTTTCTATTTGAAGCATATTTCCCTTCCTCACAGAAACTCATCAATAGAAGTATTTCCTTTGCTTTTTTGTTTTTTTGATTTTATAGGTTTGGATATTATCTTATTATTTTTGAGAAACACTTCTTTTGCTTCTTCAAAAGGTTGACTTGTTATTGTTTTCTCATCTATGTTATTCTCTAAATTAGAATTTAATGCTAAATTAAGAATTTGTTGTAGTTGCTCTTCTTCATTAGGTATATTTGCAACTCCTTCTACTAAGTTTTCTCCCAACGCTAAAAAGTAATTAATAATTGAGAGTATAGTACTTTCTTTTTCTTCTTCAATCATTTCTTTAACATAATTTGTTATTATCTCTTCTTCTGTTGCATGTAAGGACGCAAAGGAGTAATCTGTCTCTTGAGTAAAATCAAACTTAATTGAAAAATGGAACGCTTTACTTAAAAGATCTGCGTATTTATTCTGATTGGTGACTTCAGAGAATTGGTCTGCTGAGCCATGAATTTTGAAGTTAAAGTGACAAATATTTTGATCTATTGGTGTTTGGCTAATAATCTCTCTAATTTGAGTTTCTATTTCAGTGGCTGTTTTTCCCTTAAGTTCTTTTCGGACTATTATCTTCCAACGGACAGGTATTTTCTTGTATTCTGCTCTGAGAAGCCAATTATTTTCTTCTTCGTTTCTCTTTGCTTTTACTACTAAGTAGGAACCATATTTACAAATATTTCCTTCATTTCGAATGTTATATTCATCAAACCACTGATTAGAAGCTGTTTGTTCAGTAGAACCACTTACCCATAGATTCCATTTTTCACGGAACCATGGTAGATGGTAATGACCTAAAGCGTAATAATCAAATTTATAAGATACGAGTTCCTGAATCGTTAAGTCATAGTCATTTGGCAGTTGACCTTCAACTAAGGCGTGAGTAAGAAGAATTTTTAGATTATCTTTAGGAAGTTCTTCTTTATATTTATTAAATATGGTATTTAATATTGGAGATGTTCTTTTCCCGAAAAAACCAATTCCCATGATAGATATTTCGTTATCCAGATTTATAACTGGAGAATCTGTTGTTAAGTAGTTTATCAGTCCCATTTCACTAAGTAAGAATAAATAATCTTTATGGGCTTTCCTGTAACGTGAACCTGGGGCATCATGATTTCCTCTTATAACATAAACGTCAATATTGTTCTCTTTCATAGCATTAAAAAAGTTATAAGCCGTTCTAAAAGCCAATGCAGAGGGCCTAAAATGATGAAAAACGTCTCCTGTATGTATGAGGAAATTGGGTTTAGGTTCCATACTTAGAATTGCCTTTTTTAGATTTACTACTGCTAAAGTAAAGTCTTTTGATCGGTTGATTTTTTGATATTGTTCATACCCTAAATGCCAATCTGAAGTATGAATGAATATAATTTCTTTATCTACCATCTTCTTCACTTCATAGGTTGTTTTTATTTTATTAAAAGTAAATAAAATTTTACCCTAAATCGATATCCTCTGTTTCTAAAAATTCTACTAATTCTTCTTCGTTGTTATTATCTGTTTTTGACCATAACCTTTCTACGTCTACGTCCTCTCCTCCTAGTCCCGTATCAAACTTGTCAATTCTTATTAGTGCAGGGATCTCGAGAGAAGGACCAAATACAATTGCTTCACCAATGTTTAAGGAAGGAAGAAATTCTAATAATTCATCACTTATTCTTTCAGAAGACTGCTTTATATGATTTTGATCATGGGGATTTACGATTTTCAAAGTAACTAACGTATTACACTGGCTTAAAACGTCAGAGTTAAGTTTTCCTGGCCTTTGAGAGATTACGCACATACCTACTCCAAATTTTCTCCCCTCAGCACCTATTTTTTTAAGGATACTTAAACTTTTATCATTTTTTATTTCATTTGGGGCAAAGTTATGTGCTTCCTCAACTATAACAAAAACAGGAGAGTTGATTTTTTCATCACCTTCAAGACCTCTTTTCCAACGAACAGCTGCTCTAAATATACGATCAAGGATTATCCCTACTAATGCTTTTTTTGTTCTTTCGGGTAATAATCCTGTACCTATAATTGTTATTTGTCCTTTCTTTACTAACGCTTCAGAGCCTTCACTTAGGGGAGTAATAGTGTTTGATGTTATAAAGTCCTTTTCAGGAAGGCGATTTAACATACTAATAATCTTTTGGGCATTAATCTTTTCTTCCCTATTATTCGCAGTATCTTTTTCGTACTGGATTTCTTCTAATTTTCTTATTAAATCCTCAATACCCCATCTTTCCGGTTTTTCTTTATTCAACGTAGTTAAAATTTTTGAGAAAAGTGCTCTCTGATTTCTAGCATGTGAAGCAATACCTAGCATGTTGAACCATTCTTCTTCAGAGAACCAACTAGCTTTCATGAAGAAAGAATGTACGCCTGGCATACTAGTGGACACTGGTGAAAAGATTTTCACACTATTGCCGATTAATGGGTGTTCTGTTAATTCGAAATATTCATTATGAGGGTCGATAATTACAATACTAGGGTCGTAATTTTTAAACAGATTTCTTATAAATACTGCAACAAAATTGGATTTTCCTCCGCCAGTAATAGAAAGAACAGCCATATGTCTTGTTATTAATTTGTTTAAGGAAACCTTAACTTTTACATCGGGGTTTGCTTTTAGAGAGCCAAATTCTACTTTTCCTTTAGAAAAAATTTTTTCTAAGAAATTACTTGCAGGCCGGAAAATTTTACTTCCTGGTAAGGGTGGAATAGTTTGTGTCAAAAGTGTCTTATTTTCTTCGTCGTAAGTACCTATGAGGCTTAATATTACTTTGAGCTTGTAATCTTCAGATAAGGGCATAACATTCTGGGCACGTTCAATATTCTCGGGATTTTCAAGATAAGACAACATCGGATTTTCTACTCTTACATCTTTGACAATTGCTAAGGAATAACTCTTTTTTCCTTTGGAATTTAGTGTTTCTACAAGTAAGTATTCTCCTAGTTGAACAGGACTTCTTTTATTGACTTCGATTTTAACTGTTCCTATTATTTCTCTGGGGCTCGATTCATATGTCACATAGCCGATCTGTTCATAAGCAAAGTTAGGTATGTTCTCATTATTCATTGAATTCTTCTCCTCCTTGTCAAAGGCAATAGTTTACCAATTATTTCATTTGATAATTGCATTTTAAGAGCATGATTAATGAAAAGCGTATCTATAGTTTCTATCTCATCATTAGTAACATGGGCAAATTGATGGGACCAACGGGCAAAAAATGGAAAACCAGATGTGTCCATTATTAGCGATAATTTTGGAAGTAACTCATTGAATTTATCTTCCTGAAACGATAAGTAATCTAATCTGAAAGGCTCTGAATAATTCGAGTATTTCATAAAAGTAGATTTCATAGTTATTATTGGAGTAGGATCATTAGGGAAACACTTAAAAAGTCCTTGTTTTTTCCAGAAATTAGCTATATGAGCATCTATTTTTGGTGTTCTTATTAATGGATGAAGATAAGAAGGTGTTTTATTTAACAAAAACATCGCAATAACAGTATCTGGAATATCAACATTCAAATTAAAGTTCTCTGCTAAAAAACGAGCTTTTGAATCTTTAGAAACAGCTAATAACAGCACATCATTTTTTACCGCATCCTCAATTAATTTGCTTAGAGTTATAGAATATGCCTTGAAAAGTCTCAAATATTTTCCAGCAAAGCTGTTTTCTCGGATCTTCTCAGACCATTCACCTGTTGACAAATAATATAAGAAACTCTTAGGAAGTCCTTGTTGAAATATTGACTCAAAGCTGCCATCTAGCAGGATGATATCTGGCTTTAAATGTTTAAAATCTTGCTTTTTTCCTTCTTTGTTTAATACATGTGGAGTTTGCCTAATAAAATGCCTAGCAATACTTAATTCTAAATGCCCCATTAATAAACCTGCATAATTATCAACATTTGAAGAGACTGGAAGAATATTAAGAGCAGAGCGAGTTTCCACTAATCCTTCTTTTCCACTTACCGCAGCAGCACGAGCTAAGACTAAAGAAATACTTAGATGATCTCTAAATTGTCTTCCACCATCAATTCCAACTACATGAGGTACCTCTTCAAAATTATTAGAATGCTCTAATTCGATGACATCTATTATTTTTTCTTCAAAGGAAAGACTATCAAATAATCCTTTATATTTTCTAAGCCCTTTAGCGGCTGAATCTACTCCAGGTAATGGTCTTCCTAATCGTTTAAAAGGAGAAAAATCCAAGGAAACAATTCACCCCTGTTTAAGAATCAAAATGCCGCATTATAAGGTTGTTTGGGGGTTCGTTAAAAGTGAAAAAAAATAATATTCATTAACCACCACCCGAAGGTGGTAAAATAATTATTGAATTATCACTAATGATTAATTTATCGAACTGAGATGGAGAAATATTCTTTCCTTGGTAAAATACACGGTAAACATCATTCCATACAGTTTTTTCAGGAA
>JAMOVR010000145.1 GCA_027061945.1 Candidatus Heimdallarchaeota archaeon | reverse complement strand
CTTGGTTTGCAGATTATTTCCAAAACCTTGGTTATGGAGAAGTAGATACTTATGAAATCCTAAAATGGATGGAACAATCAGTACCAAGCGAAGAAGTAAGTATTCCTGAACCTGAAACCCTCCCAATTTCCCAAAAAGCAAAAACTGTTACAAACGTATCCATAAACAAAAAAGAAGAACATATACAAACAGAATCTTCATTAAAAGAGGAAGAAATAGAACCAGTAATTGAAGAGTTTTCTGACGAGGAGTTGAATACAATATCTACACCTATAGCACAAGAAGAAAAACAATTGATCTCTACAGATTATGAAAGAGAACAAGAGAAAGTAGAAGAAAAAACTGAAAATATCGTTGAAATTGTTTCTGAAAAAATAAAAGATCAACCTCAAGAAGAGAAAACTTCAGATGTCATTACACCTTCAACCCAAAAAATTGAGACATCTGAAGACATGATAAAAGCAGTAATGGAAAGAGTATCTGCTTCATCAAAAACAGCTAGTAAGAAGAGACATCAACAACACCGTGGTTCTAGAAAACCTAGAAAAAGGCAACCTCGTAAAAAATAGAACATGAAAAATATTAATTTACTACACTAATGTTTCTTTTTCAAACAAAATTCTATTTTTAATGAATTAATTCATAGATAAAATCATAGAAAAATCTTGTAATTATGGATTATTCTAGACTTTTTTATGTAGCAAAAATTTAAGAAACTTAAATAATAAACACTAATAACAAACAATTTTAGTTGATGAACTATGTCGGAAGAAAACATACCAACACCTTGGTTAGATCACTATCCGGAAGAAAGATCACCACATCTAGAATATCCAAACGAAACACAATTCGACCAACTATTTAATGCTGCCAATGCCGCACCGGACAGTCCAGCATTGATTTTCGAAGATAACATCCTAACTTACTCAGAACTAACAAGTTTAGTCAAAAGATTCGCCGCGGGACTACAAAAAAGAGGGTTGAAAAAAGGAGACAGGGTCGCTTTAATGCTCCCCAATACTCCACATTATGTTATTGCTCATCATGGGGTTCTCGCAGCGGGTGGTATTGTTGTTCAAGTTAATCCATTGTATACCCCTTATGAATTAGAACATATTTTAGCTGATTCTGGCGCCGAGTGGATGATTACTCTTGGTTTAGAACAATTCGTAGAAAAAATTGAAGAAGTAAAACCAAAAACAAATCTAAAATATGTAGTTTATGGAGCTATTGCTGACTATTTACCAGCCAACAAAAGAAAATTAATACCAATCCTAAAATTTATCCCTGGGATAAACAAAAAAATCAAACCTATTCTTAATACCAAGAAAATCAACTGGAAAGACGAAAATATTTTCAACTTCCTTGATTTCTTTGCTAAAGAAGAAGAATGGCAAAGACCAGAAATAAATCCAAAAGAAGACCTTGCACTTTTACAATATACTGGTGGAACTACAGGGCTATCTAAGGGTGCTGCATTAACTCATCATAATTTAGTAGCCAACGCTAAACAAGTCCGAGATGCGTTCTCAATTATTCCTGATGGGCAAGGATCAGTTCTAACAGTATTGCCATTATTCCATTCATTTGCATTAACGGCATGCATGGGATTCTCATTACAATTGAAGATACCCATGATATTAATGGCGAAATTCGATGCAATGACTGCACTTGATTTAATTGAAAAATATAAAATTTCTTTCGTACCTGGAGTTCCGACAATGTTCGTCGCCATTAATCAAGCGATTAAAAAACGCGGAGCTAATATGGAAAGCGTAATTGCTGCAATTAGTGGTGGAGCACCCCTTCCATTAGAAGTAATGAAAGAATTTCAAGAACTAACAAATGCACCATTAGTTGAAGGTTATGGGCTCTCTGAAGCAAGTCCCGTAGTTACAGTTAATCCATTGAGGAACCCAAGAGCAGGAACTATTGGGCAACCCGTCGCAGATACTTTAATAAAAATAGTTGATCCTGACGATGGTAAAACATTAAAACCAATTGGTGAAGCAGGAGAACTTTGCGTAAAAGGACCACAAGTAATGAAAGAATATTGGAACAAGCCTGAAGAAACTGCTAAAGCATTAAGAAACGGATGGCTATATACTGGAGATATCGCTGTAATGTCTGAAGACGGATACATAAGCATAGTCGATAGAAAGAAGGATATGATTATTGTTTCAGGATACAATGTATACCCAAGAGAAGTAGAAGAAGCATTGTACAAACATCCAGCAGTATTAGAAGCAGCAGTCGCAGGAGTTTCTCATCCAGTAAAGGGTGAAGTAATTAAAGCATGGGTTGTTTTAAAGGAAGGAATGACCGCTACAGAAGAAGAAATAATCGCTCATTGTAAAAAATATGTTGCCCCCTATAAAGCACCAAAAATTGTTGAGTTCAGAGATGAACTTCCCAAATCTTTGATTGGTAAAATATTGAGAAGAAAACTATTAGAAGAAGAACAACAAAAACAACAACAAAACAATAGTAATAAGTAAATAATTTTCTAAATCTCTTTTTCTCCTATTAAAAATCAATTTTTCCCAATAAAAACCTTCGTTCTTTTGTTTTAAAACGATTTCTTCTTTTTTTCTTTATTTTTTACGAGATAAAGAAAGTCTTCTTTTTGATTTATAAGTTAAAAGTC
>JAMOVR010000144.1 GCA_027061945.1 Candidatus Heimdallarchaeota archaeon | reverse complement strand
ATAATTGTTGCAGGTATCTTGGGATCTGAAAACAGATCTAACAATAAACAGGTATATTCATTGCTTATATCAAAGATGACTACTTTTGTTTCTTCTGTGTGTTTAATTAATCTACGCAATAAATTAGCCATCAGATTACTTTTTCCACCTCCAGTAAAAGCAAAAATACCAAAATGATATCTTACCAATTTATCAAAATCAACATATATTGGGATTTCTCCTTGTCCTTCGAACATTTTTATTATTCCTAATCTAGGGTCTTTGTCTGAATGGTTACTAGTTTCTTTTATATCCCATCCCATTCTCTTACGAACTTTCTCATTATACATCTGATCAATCAAATCTTTATTAACGATATAGGCTTTTTCGGCAATTATGGGATATACAAATCCTTTCTTGAAGGTAGTTGAGCCGTCATAATGAATAATTAACTCGTAATTAACAGGAATACAATATGCTTGTATCATCATGGTGTTTGGGTCATTATATTCCCAATCTTCTCTAGACTGCTCAATTACTTCAAATTGTAGAGGATAAAAACTAGCATCTGATAAACCTTTTAAGCCATAATGTTCTGGAAAGACTCTCGAGATTTCCATTAGAGTATATCTTCGCTCATTAGGATTTGACTTGAAATTTTCGACTGCAAATAGCATTCCCTCTTCGAGTTCAGCCATTAATTCTTTATGATATTTTATTTTAACAATACAATTATATTTAGAGGAAACTCCTTGAGAACTTTTATCATAATTTGTTCTAGCTAATACTACATGAGCCAATCTAGCATTAAGTTTTCCATCTAAATCTGTAAAGTATTTTTCAATTTTTTTTTCTTTTATCATTGACTATTACCTCTTCTAGTACTTTCAATAATTGTTCTTTTTTCTCTAAAAGATGAGATATGTAGCCCAAATGAACGAATGCTTTTATTTGTCTCCATCCATTGTTTGGTCGTACTTACAATACTACCAAATACTTCTCCAAACCATTTACAAATTTTATCTGCAATAAATAATGGTTTGTTGTGTCCCATCGCTTCAGGAATAGATGGTGCATCCAATTTTATCAATAAGTTCATAACTAAATTTTGGATTTCATTCTTCCTTGAGTCTGCCGGCATTACCAACGCTTTAACATATTCTCTTGCACCCCCATAATTATGAATAAGATCGGGAAGAGGGATACTATTTTTAATGTCTTTTTCTAAAACTACTCTATCAATCATTAGTACTGTACTACGAAGTTCAGGCATTGTTTTACCTTCTCTAAGCTGAATAAAAGACTTCAAAAACATTCTTTCAGACAAAATTATGTTCTGATAGCTACCAGACATTACGGGCCATTTTTCGTCACGTTTAGGGCCCATAGTCCTAAAAGCTGTATCGTATTCTTGAGTTGCCCATGGAGGATGAAGATCATTAATTACTTGATGAGCCATTGTTTGAAGCAAACCCCTATCTGTTTGAGGAAGAACAGCCTTTTCAATTTTAGAAAACTTAACAGGACTTTCAGGGTTTTCAGTAAGAAAATTCAAAAACTGATTGCGAAAATCTCGACTATATGTGTCCTTTGTAATTCCAATTAATAACATAGGCCTTTTCTGGGCAATCTCTATTAATTCATTTAAGGTATATAATGAAAGCAATGCAATATCTAAAGAAGTTAGCCATTTTTCTTTTTTATTAACAATCACTCTTAATGGGTTTTTAGAAGAATCTTTTAAATCAAAAATATTGGAAATTATTTGTTCAGTAGCATCCTTGATCTTTTTATAAGAATTTTTATACTGTTTTTTAATACTAACAATTAGATTACTATCAAAATCTGAGAGTATTTCAACTACTTTTAACTCATCTAATGTTCTTAAAGCCTTATTAATTCTTGAAATTACCTTTGAGTTACTTTCTAAACCAAGAAGTTTTATTAACTCTAAGTTCGATACCGTTTCTTTATCGGAACTTTCCAATTCAAAAAATATTCTATGAATTAAGTATTCTCCTCGAGGTGGCGGAATCCCAATTTTTCTATTAAAAGGTCTATAACGATTCAACCAAAGATCATTTTTTGTAATTTTTCCGTATTTTGTTTTAAAACCAATTAAATGACTTTTTTTCGAATAATTACCAAAATTTACTGTTTTTGATAACAATGTAGAATGTGTACCTGCTAAATATCGATCTAATAGAATAACATCAAATTCGTTTTTTCTTGCTAGTTCTAATGCAAGCCTTAATTCTGATAAAAGCATTATATCACTGGCAATTTGTGAGTTATCGATAACACTTTCATCATAAATGTCATTACCTTCATCACCGATCTCTGAGTCTTCATTTTTATTTTCTACAAAAGACAGTTTTGCATTAATCATTATTTCGGGGATTTCTGAGGCATAAATTGGTATGCATGCTGCTAATCCTGTGCTTTTATCTGTTAATTTAGCATCAATTTCAACTCCGTTTCTACCATTAACAGTAAAATCAACTGTTCCTAGTGCCGCATAAGCTCCTCCATAAAAAATCATTATTTCAAACGTTGGTTCGGTTCTTTCAGTTCCATCAATGGCAGCATATCTTAATTTTTCACGACCAAATAATTCTAATGCGGTTTTTTTGGCAAGTTCTATGTCCCAGTCTTGAATTATTACATGCTTCAAATGTTCATGATAAATTTTATCCATGTTTTCCGTTTGCATTAGGTGTTCTTTAACTTGGGCCATAGCTCTACTTTTCAATACCTCTCCCAATAATGTTATTTCATTAGCTAAATGAGACATTATTTACCACTTCTCATTTCGAATGAATTAATTTTAACTCTTTTACCTGGCAACTCAAAAAATAGTTTTCTTTAGTATTATTAAACCAGAATAAATTAAAATTAATCAATGGTAAATAACCTAAATTTACGTCCTAAAAGCACACATAATCAACCTTTTATCCCAAATAAATTATAAGGTGAATAATAAAAAAGACTACAAACTAATTTACCAATAGAATTACGTAAAGTAAAAAATTTAAAAAATTTGAATAGAGGGGTGTTATGTCCGATATATTTGAAAACAAAACTGACTTAGAAACAATTGGAAAAAATGTCTTAGAATATATTTTAAGGTATTATTCCAAAGAAAAATTATTGCCCCCTGTGTTCCCAAAAGAAAAGAAATTAAAAAAGATAATGGAAAAAATTTATTCCACCCCTCTTCCTGAAGAACCATTGTTAATTCCTGACAAAATTACTGATTTTCTAGAGGAAATATCGACACATAGTATAAAGCTTGCACATCCAAGATACGTGGGACATATGGACAGTGGGATTATACCAGAAATCGCATTTATTGATGCGTTTATTTCAGCCCTTAATCAAAACATGTTATCTTGGGAATTAGCCCCTCTTGCCACATATATAGAAAATCAAGTTATAACATGGTTCGCAAATTTATTTGGGTTGCCAGACACTCATGGTGGAACATTTGTAAGTGGTGGAACTATCGCTAATTTAACTGGGATCTTGCTTGCATTATATAGCAAACATAAAAATGCGATAGAAGAAGGGATTTATTCGATTAATAAACAAAAAATTCTGGTCTCAAAAGAAGCTCATTATTCAATAATAAAAAGTGCCGCAATCTTAGGTCTGGGAACAAGTAGTGTTATTCCTGTTGAAACCAATGCAAAGCACCAAATTGATATCTTCTCATTAAAAAAGAAAATCTCAAAAATAGATGGTGAAATATTATCAATAATTGGTATTGCAGGAGTAACAAACACTGGAACAATAGATCCGTTAAATGAATTAGCAGATGTTGCAGCAGATAATTCTGTATGGTTCCATGTAGACGCTGCTTATGGTGGAGCATTAATATTGACTGAAAAGTATTATACTAAACTAAAAGGAATAGAAAAAGCAGATTCAATTACTTTCGATCCTCATAAATTATTATGGATGCCCAAAAGCACTGCTATGTTTTTAGTTAGAAATAAAAAATACTTAGAAATCTTAGCACATAATGCTTCCTACATGCCTGTACATTCTGATGTTTATAAAGATGGTATCGATCAAAGGAGCTTGGGTAAACGAACTATTCAAGGCAGTAGAAGATTTGATGCGTTAAGAATCTGGTATCTGTTTAGTCGTTATGGCAAGAAAACAATCGGAAAAGCAATCGAATCACGTATTGAAATTACAAAATTATTTTATGAACGAATAAAAAACAAAAAAAATGAGGTTTTTGTACCTTACTATAAACCTGAGACAAATATAATCTGTTTTAGAGTTGCTTACGAAACTAAAAATAAAGAGCTAATTATTGAAAAAACTCATGAAAAAATAGAAGAAAATGGGAATGCATGGTTGTCAATAACAAAAATAAATGATGAACCGGTTCTTAGAATGGTAATCTTAAATTTAAGTACCACTATCGAAGATTTAATGTCTATATATGAAGAATTACAAAAAGTTGGAAAAAGAACATCTACACAAATTAATTAAGCTAAATAATATAAACGTTTTCCTGCTTTCACACGTGGCTTTGTGCTTCTTATAGATGGCTTTCCCCAAGACTACTCCCCAAGACCACTTCCTCGCAAGGGGGTGGTATGACTAAGGGTAGCTTTTATTGGGTTCTTTCCACGGGAATTACAGGACAGGCTGTTTCCGCTTTTCTAATATATCCTGTTCTAATGCAACTATAACAAATAATCAGTGTTAATATCGACATTAGCTTTCATACCTCTTACCTTTCGGAAGGAGACTTATCATTGACAGAGATAAATTTACGTGTGTACTGAATTTCTTCAATATAATAACATTCTAAATCTTTTGAGTTCTCAGTAAAATTGGAAAATGATTAACTTACGACCAGGCAAAAAAAGTAAGGATCTAAAAGTCGGTGAAGTAATTAAATTTGCTATTCCTCAATCAGGATTAGAATTTTTTGTAGTAAGTGACGCTGACGTTGATCTTGAAAAAAGAGCAATGTTTTTAGGAATATGGAAATTTACCGGCGGATATGACCACTTTAATCTTCACATTATTCTTTCAGATCATCATCTAAACGAAGTTGTAGAAGTATACGAGCCAATAAAAAAAACTGGTATAATTAAAAAAATTAAGACTTATAGAGGAATAAATAAAAGACTTTCACCTAAAGAAGAATTTTATTTTGATACTTATGCTGATGAAACGTCTCCAGAAAAAACGGAGTATTTTAATATCCCATATGAAATAATTGTTGAAATCGATGGTATAGAAGAAGAATTTATAATTCCTGCATATACTCCACTTCAACACCCATTACCTTTAGGGGGAGACATAATAGGGAAAAAAGTAGAAGTTTGGGAAGTAGAGGGAGAAAGAACAATAATGAAAATACTTCCATGAAATACTTCTTCGCAAAAAACGAGGAGTTTCATGGTAATTTAATTATTCCTGGTCTAGGCATATAAAAAATACCTTTATCGATCATTGCCATTATTTCTTCTTCTACTTTTGCTTTACTTATTTTTCCTGATAACTCTTTAATAATTTCACTAATTTTTACTCCCTTATTATTAGAATCGTTTTTTTCATATACCTTCAAAATTATTGCTTGAACACTTGAAAGCCTTGGTTGGCCCGACCTTTCATGGGTTATTAATTCCTCAAAAAATTTGTTAGATAACGTAAATATCTGATTAAGGCCTGTTTCTATGTCGTTTATTCTTATTTTATCGCTTTCTTTTCTTCTACCAATATAAAGGCCTAATCTTAAAGCTTGTTCATTTAATCTATTAGGATCTATTAACTTATCTTTCCCAACTATTTCTGCACTAAGTTCTAAAGTTTTTTTAGAAATAAAATTACTTATTTTCTTATCAGCTTTAATTAAGACATTTTTATTAATAATTGGCATGTTAATATGAGCTGCAATAAAATAGAGAGGGATGTGTATATTTGGAGGTAGTTTAGGTTTTTCGGAGAATAATGATCTAAACTCAAAGAGAGTCCTTCCTAAAACGGGTAATTCTTTTTTAACGTCTAAAGTTGAGGGTAAAAGAAAACTAATATCTCCATAAAACTTTTTTCTAACAAATTTTTCCACTTTTGCCTCGCTTAAATGAAAATTCGCAGAAATCTCTAAAAATGGATCTTTTTTCAATAATTTTTTACGTTTAGAAACAAGTTTTCTCTGTTCAAACAAGTTCTTTGCTTCATCTAGTTGGAAATATTTTAATTCGATTTTTCTCATTCCCTTATAAATATTAAATGTAGGCGTAGGTATCATTCTCTTGATTCTTGCTAATGCTCGTTGTGCTTTAGTTTTATAGCTGTTTAGATAACTCACTGAAGAGTAAATCCCTCCCATAATTGACTGAGGGATTGGCGGAGCACTAATGGAATTAGTTAGTAATGCATCCTGATACAGTAATCTGTTTCCTATAAATGGGTCTTTAAATTCAATACCCATATCTTCTATGAAAAATTCAAGTACTTCTTCATAACTCAAAGGGAGTTTTACTTTCGGACGAGGAAGTAACTCCCAATTATCAAAATAAAAAATATCGGAAGAATAATATTTATTGTTTAAAATATAGGGTATTTTTTTCCAATATCCTATCAATCTAACCTTCGCATTGTTAGGGGGTAATTCTTTGTTAGAAATATTAATACATTTTATTATTTTTGTCCCTAATAATAAAGTAGGCCTCAAAAAAATAGTATTATCATTGAGGGCCTGAACGTATCCAGAGATAATATTTTCATATTTTTTTACTGCGGAGATAAATTCATTTAGTTCTTGGTTTTCTTCTGGTAATATCTCTGTGCCGATCTCTCTTTCGAATACATTTTTTATCCTGTTTGGGATCTTTAGCAAAGAATTCATTCTTATTAAATAATTAAGGAAGATCAAATAATAAACTACTTATTCTCAAAAGAATAATTCACCATTCGATTTAACACTTGATTCAAGAATTCTGGATCAATTTTTTCGAACCTTTCAATACTTCCAATGTCTAACCAAAAAGCCTTATCTACGAATCCAACTAGTTCTTTTTTTTCCGCTAAGTAAGGCATAATATTTGCGGATAAATCCATATGTGAAACATCAATGTTTTTAGTCAATGGTTCAATTGTTTTGAAAAAATTCTTATGGAACATTGATATCCCACTGTTAATTAATTGGGGTATTGGGGGTTTCTCTTTAAATTCTTTGATTCTTTTTGTCTCTATATCAATTTCTGCAACACCAACTGGCAATCGATAATTATCAAGTAGCCATAATGCTCCTGTAGTGTTATGTTCCTTCCAAAAATCTCTCATCTTTGCGATATTAAGATCAGTTAAAATATCGCCATAATAAACAATAAAATCATCACCTTCTATATAGTCTTTAGCATTTAAAATTGCAGAACCTGTTCCTTCCCATCCCTCTCTATCAGTAACATATTCAATATTAATCCCATATTCACTACCATCTTCGAAATAGTCTATAATCTGCTTTTTCTTGTAGTTCACTAAAATAATGAACTCATTAATATCAAAATTCATCAAGTAACGGATTATATATTCTAATAATGGTCTCTGTTTTTTGCCCAGAGGGATCATTACTTTTTGATAAAAATATGTCAATGGTCTTAATCTAGTACCCTTACCACCTGCAAATAGGACTGCCTTCATTAAAATAACAAAGCTAACAACTATTAAAAAGAGTTTATGAAAATCAAATAAATAACTCCTTATTGGTGTTAAATTTGAGTTTCAAACATTTATCTTTCATATTATCTTGATTGTTTGATATAGGTTTCTAATTGTTCTTAATAAAATAAAAACTAAATATTATCAGAAATTCTTATGGAGTAGTAAGTTTTTACAATAGTTGATGACCGCTGATAGTTCTTGGATCAAGAAAGTAGTAGTTGTAGGAGCAGGGCAAATGGGCAGTGGAATTGCTCAGGTTTTTGCTCAGGCAGGGTACGAAGTGATACTAAGCGATATCACTGAAGAACTAGCAAATAAAGGAAAAGAAAGAATTTCTAAAGGCTTAGACCGGATAGTCAAAAAAGGTAAAATTACTGAAGAACAAAAGAATGAGATACTCTCAAGGATCCATCCCACCGTTGACTTGGAAAACAATGCTAAAGACGCCGATCTTCTAATTGAAGCAATAATCGAAAAAATGGAAGCAAAGAAAGATTTATTCAAAAAAGTAGACAAAATCTTGCCCGAAAGAGCAATCCTCGCTTCAAACACCTCCTCACTATCAATAACAGAAATGGCCTCTGTAACTAGTAGACCAGAAAAATTTCTTGGTGCCCACTTTTTTAATCCACCACCCGTCATGAAACTTATAGAATTCATAAAGGGTTATCAAACCAGTCAAGAAACTTTAGACATCATGCTAGACCTTGGAAAAAGACTTGGAAAAACCCCTGTTGTCGCTGTTGAAGCTCCTGGTTTCATTGTGAATCGTTTGTTAATGCCATTCCTTAATGAGGCATACTTTGCCCTACAAGAAGGAATTGCAAGTGTAGAAGAAATAGACACTGCTGTTAAACTCGGTCTTAACCACCCCATGGGCCCGTTCGAATTGTCAGACTTTATAGGCTTGGACACAATTCTATACATTGCAGAATACTTGTTTAATGAATTCGGAGAAGACAAATATCGCCCATGCCCATTACTAAGAAAAATGGTAAGAGCTGGAAAACTTGGAAGAAAAACCGGTGAAGGATTCTATAAATACAATTAAGTAAACGTTTCTTCAAACAAATTAGAAATTTCTTTTCCCAAATCGGTATTAGAATTTTTTTGGATAATTATTCTAGAATAATGCCTTTTAAGAAATTGTTCTGCCTCTAAAAATTTAGAAACCCAAATTTTTCTAGTAGTACTAATCGTAAACATTACTTGATTAAAAGGATATGTGTCTGCTAATTCTATGGGCACAAGCCCAAAAATAGGGTGAAAAACAAAAGTGTCTCCTACGAAATCATCACTCTTCAGATACTCTTGGGCAATATGATATGTCGAGCTTTCCTCCGTAATTACTATAACAGTCGCTTCTTTCTTAGAAGGTTTATACCCTAGCAACCCATTAACTAAAACCTCTGGACGTTTAGTGTCTAAAAGGTCATATACTCGGATTGTTGACAACCTTGTTGATGGAGTTCCTGTACTAATGAAACTGATTTTTTCCTCATCAAATATTAAATTCTCAATAGCATCATATAGTTTAGGATGTGCCCTAGATCGCTCCCTTACTAAGTCCCAAAGACGGCCCTCACGTATCGCTTGCCTAATGTTCCTGATCTCCCCCATTGAAACATACAAATTGTGTTTGGCCAATAATTCAGTTCTCTTTTTTTTATCTAATTTTCTAATTTCTTCAGGGGTGTATTCAGTACAAACAGGGCAGTCACACGGAAATTCTTGCAGATCTTTCAAAAGATAAGTACCATTTACCGTTAAGTAACGCCCTTCCTTCGCCATTAAAATGTACGCGGCACTATCAAAAGTATCGTAACCTATCGCAGTAGCTAATGCAAACATCATCGGATGACCAGCACCAAACAAGTGTAATGGGCGATCAAAGGGTAAAAGACGTCGAGCATTAAACATCATTTCAATGAGTGTATTATATTCATAAGAAATCATTATTGGGACGACACTACCTAATGCAAAAAAACCAAAAAACTCTAAACAATTGTTCTTTTTTATCTTCGAAATATAGCTACTTTGAAGGTCAATAAATCTCCCTCCTTGAATCGGTAATGTCCACAAAATTTCTTCTTTTGAGACAAAATCCTCTACACGACACATACGAATAATTGTCTCTTCAACCCTTTTCCTAACCTCTTCTTTGTTCATATTAAGTAATACCGGAATATCTAAAGGTACCCCAATATCAGGCCTCATTTTCTCTTGAACCCTTATTGTCTCTTTTTCATCAATATCTACCTCTCCATATAACATTAATTGATAAGCACCACTATCCATCATTATAACTCCTGGAAAATCAAACCATTCGTGTATTCCACCTAATTCATAAACCTCATCAACAATTCCCCTTTTTTTAGAAAGATACGCACTAGTAATAATACCTTCAACCCTAAAATTATTATACATCTCTTTAGGAGTTATTTCCTGAAACTTTGGATCAACAACAGGAAATAATGTGGGAGTAGTAATTTTATGTCCTTGAGGCGTTTTAAACACACCGATTTTTCCTAACAAGTCCATCTGAGAAATTTCAAACACAAAAATTCTTATTGAAAAAAGCATTTTGTATTTGTTGATAGATGATATAAAAAATCATTATTCTCAAAAGTTAAAGGCGATAAAGAAAATGTTACATTGGTTAGAAAACAGTTCATTCAAAAACCTAACAAGATTTATACTAGTGGTGTATAATACGTACTTCTGTACTTCCTAATCATTATTAATGCTATTATTAATGGTATCATTAAAAGTTCTAACCCTAAAATTAAAAATCCTTCATGATAATAAATCTGTTTAT
>JAMOVR010000143.1 GCA_027061945.1 Candidatus Heimdallarchaeota archaeon | reverse complement strand
AAGTAGTGATTTATCCCGGTGGTAAAAAAGGAAAATCGGCCAGGATTGCAGAAATGATTATCAGGAGAGGCAACGAATATCAGGTCGTTTTCTATTGGTTTCAGAATAGAGGACGGATCATTGCCTCTGAATATTGGGAGAAGATTTATCTGGTGCTTGATGCTCTTCTCAAAAAGAGGCGTGATGGAGCATTTGTGCGCATTATGGCCCAGGTAAGAGATGGAGATATAAAGGAAACAGAGGGGAAAATGAAAATTTTTTCAGCACTTGTTCTCAACGAATTGGATAATTTTTTACCGGGGAAAAAATTGGCTGGAGATACTATTTGATGAAAAAGTTGATTGAAGACCAATCTGTAATAGCAAGGA
Source organism: Candidatus Heimdallarchaeota archaeon (assembly GCA_027061945.1). Classification (GTDB taxonomy): domain Archaea; phylum Asgardarchaeota; class Heimdallarchaeia; order Heimdallarchaeales; family JAJRWK01; genus JAJRWK01. The sequence goes on along the minus strand of JAMOVR010000143.1, from coordinate 2,291 downwards.
AAAATATATTATATATTGCTCTTCTATTCTTTGCATTTATTTTTCTTTATGGAAAAATTTTTGTTGGTCTGATTAAAGTATGGTCGGAAAATGACAATTATTCACATGGTTTTTTCATTCCTTTTATCAGCATCTATATGATTTATACTATTCGTCAGGAACTGCTAAAAATTCCACTGTCACCAAAGAACTGGGGATTGCTCTTCCTGGTCGCTGGGCTTGTTCAGTTAATATTAGGTGTAACTGGTTCTGAATTTTTTCTACAGCGCACTTCCATGATTCCTGTACTTTTAGGAGAAGTTATTTTCCTTTGTGGTTGGATGTATGCAAAAAAAATATTGGTACCAATTTGTTATCTTATATTTATGATTCCTTTGCCTGCAATTATATGGAATAAAATAGCTTTTCCTCTGCAACTTTTTTCTTCAAATCTCACAGAAAAAGTGGTGCATGCGATGAACATTCCAATCTATCGGGAAGGAAATGTTCTGCATCTGGCCCAAACAACTCTTGAAGTCGTCGATGCATGTTCAGGTTTGCGCTCTCTGACCACAATGTTTGCATTGAGTGCGGCTATTGCCTGGTTTGCTGATTATTCTCTGCCAAGGAAATGGTTGCTTTTTTTTATGGCAGTTCCCATAGCTTTATTGGCTAATATTATCCGTTTATCAGCGACTGCAATACTGGCATCCAAATATGGTGCTTCTGTCGCTCAAGGCTTTCTCCATGAATTTTCAGGCTTTGTAACATTTTTTCTTGGCCTGGTAATGCTGATCGGTATGAGCGTATTACTGGGTCGGCACATTCAGTCAACCACTTCCTGACAGGGCCTGCCGGTTCATGCTCCTGCATAGCATTTTCTGGGGAAGTACTTTTTTTATTCTGTACACGTATCTCGGTTATCCCTTCTTTTTATATATGTACCGTTGTCTTGTTGCGATGCCTCATCGTTCGGACGATCAGGTACAGGTGCCAAGTGTATCAGTGGTTATTGCTGCAAAAAACGAGGCCCAGTCTATAGAGCAACGTATCAGTAATTTACTTGAATTTGATTTTTCCAAAGATCATTTTGAAATTATAGTTGTTTCTGATGGCTCTACCGATGACACCCTGGAAAAAGTTCTTGCCGTTGCTTCCAGAAATGATTGCAAAAATGGTTCTATAAAAATTAAAGGATATGGATATTCCCGCTCACAGGGAAAGCCGACAGCATTGAATCTTGGTGTGAGTAAAGCAGTCGGCGAGGTTATTGTGTTTACCGATGCCCGGCAGGTATTTTCCAGGGATACTATTAGCAAATTATGTAGAAATTTTAGCGATTCAACAATTGGTGCTGTAAGTGGTGAACTGATTTTTTTGAAAGATGGTACGTCATCCATTCAGGCTCAGATGGGCGCCTATTGGAATTATGAAAAATGGATACGGCGTCTGGAAAGTGAAACAGGGTCAGTCATTGGCGTCACCGGAGCAGTTTATGCTATCCGACGCAAACTGTATGAGCCTCTACCTGCGTCAACTATACTTGATGATGTATTGACTCCGATGAATATTGCCATGCAGGGGTATAGGATCATGTTTGAAAGTGAAGCGCGGGCTTATGACCACATATCAGAAAATATCAGTAGAGAGTGGACCCGCAAGGTTCGTACACTGGCCGGTAACTGGCAACTCCTTTCATTGCGTCCATCTCTCCTGATTCCTTGGAAAAATAGACTGATATGGAGGTTTTTCTGGCATAAAATTGCCCGCCTTCTCGTGCCATTTTTCCTGCCGATACTGTTGGTCAGCAGTGTTTTACAGGACAGTATATTTTTTACTGCTGTAACCATCAGTCAACTTGTTTTTTACGCCGTTGCTCTCGTTGCCTGGCAGTCGAAAAGTCTCCGGAAATTGCCGTTAGTGGGCCTTATTTATTTTTTCTGTGTGTTAAATGCTGCCGCTCTTACAGGTTTTTTTGTTTGGATAACTGGCAGGTGCGAAAAAGTCTGGCAGCCTTCTGTAAAAAGGTAATCGCAGAAATGTATTTCAGTAATGGTAATCGGATGGTTCCAGTTTTAATGTATCATGCTTTGGAAGAGTCTGAATATACATCAGGTGCTGCCGATCCGGGAGAACAATTATATGTTTTGTCTGCAAATACATTCCATGTCCAGATGCAGTATCTGGCCGAGTATGGTTTCCGTGTGATGTCTCTCGCCGGGCTTGTCAATCTTTCTCAGTGGCCTGAGAAGACTGTTGTGCTTACCTTTGATGACGGCCATGCTTCCAATTATCACCTCGCGTATCCAATC
>JAMOVR010000142.1 GCA_027061945.1 Candidatus Heimdallarchaeota archaeon | reverse complement strand
GTTGTAGTCTCTGTCTGCTTCCCAGCTAGCCACACGCATGACAAACAAACACATTGTTAATCAACCTTGTGTTGACTATTTCTCATACACAGCGCATTTTTTGCTGGTGTATTGGGGAGAGACTTTTGTTAGTGTCTCAACAGCCCAACGCCTTCCGCCTTGTAAGACAGCATCCCTATAAACTCTACCCACGGGCAATAACGTTTTCTTAGTGTATAGACATCGTACTGGTATTATGCTGGCATAAAGGAGTGAATGAGTGTCTCGGCTTCATTTAATCCCTTCCCTTTCGGAAGGAGACTTCCCGCCGACAGAGTTAAAAAATGTTAATTAATGTTAATTTTTTAAATAATTATAATTTTTTACTTAAGCTGATTATCCTTTGCCCTTAAGAAATGTTAATAATTGGTTATAAAAAAAAGAAAATCATGGTAATGGCTTTAATTTCTTTAATTGTATTTTTTAGTTTACTTTTTGGTTCTTTATGGTTTGTTTTTGACGGAACAGGGATTTTACTAAATAATGTTTGGTTGTATGTTAGCATAGCAGTTGCTTATATACTAATTGTTGCGATTATTTATTTCTTTAAAGTCCGTAAGATCGTTGAAGAAAGAACTGAAAAACTTAAGATGATGAGTGAAAATCCTGAATTACTAAAAGATCTGCAAGATGAATTTGGTGATATGGATCCCGGTATGCTTGCCAAATATGGGACTGTAGCATTACTATTATTTAATACACGCCCATCAAATATCGAAATACTTTATCATAACATGACTCCTGATTTTAAAGATAATATCCTATTAGTTATTGCTGTACTGGCTGCTTATTTATTATATCCACCCATGTTTGAGGTACCTGAGCATGGATATGCAATTGCAATATTTATTTCTTTGAACTTTATGATGTTAGAATTCAGTAGATGGGGATATTCTAGCGTTCAACACATGTTAAAAGAGACTCAGAAGAAAATTGAAGAATTGATGGAAAAAGAAAAACCCAGCAAATGGAAACTTTGGATTAACAAAATAACTTTCAAATTGTTTAAGAAAAGATATTTTTCCGAAGAAATTGATTTATTTGAGATCAAGAGCCCATTTGTGTTAAGTATTAGAGTATTCCCCTTGATTATTGCTACAATCTTTACTTTTTGGTCTTATAGAGCATCTAAAGAAATATTTTTACAATACAAATAAAAGGCTAAAATAAATCTAAATTGAGATGTGAAAATTTTTTACTATTCTCTAAATCTTTCGGACTCTTTTAAAATAATATATGTTTCTAATGCTGAAATTAAGAATGAAATAGAAAGTACGATAATTGTAATTATTCGGTCAAATAGACGATTATAATTAAATAATGAAAATATTAAATAAGCTAAAAACAAACCCAAGAAAAAGCCTGTGTAAAGAAAATATCTAGGTAAATAACGGTCAAATATTCTTACAAAGAACTTTAGAAACCCAATTTTTACATGTGTAGTAATTACATATTTATTGTCTGGCGTTTTCATTATTAATCCGAATTCTGATAGCTTGTTAAGGTGATGTGCTGCTACGGACGGAGAAGAAAGCCCAAGGCTCTTTTGAATTTCTCTAACTCCAACAGGTTTATTTTTTAATAACATATAATAGTAGCATTTCAAAGTAGTTCCTTTGATTTTTGTCTCGAGATCAGATGGATCTGCTATAAAATCATCAATGTCCATTTTTTTCATCACATCTTGAATCAATAAAAATAATTTCCGGTTAACTTATTGTTGTTTTTCTTAATATTCTTAGCATGATTTTTTATCCATTGTTGCATGAGGAAGACCCTTTCCCCTTCATTCTTTCTTAATACTCGCGTAGTTCGTTATCCATTCAGGTAATCCTAGTGTATTTCTGTTTTCAAGCATTTCTTGCCACTGCTGATCATCTAACCGATTATTCATGTCCCAGGAAAATTCATGATAAGTAAATACACCTCCAATCGCGATTTGTAGTTCCCCATATTTATCAGGAACAATCACGTAGATTCGATATACATAACCAACGCCCGCTTCTAGAACTTGTTGATGATAAGGATCTGTATGTACATCACTTATTAATAATGGACTATTTATGTCAGTAGTTGTATTAAGATCTGTTTTAAGGCTTTTTTTTATGGTCGTCATTTTCGAGCCTATTTGTTGTATAAACTCATAATCTTCGGTTGAAAGCGGTTTTTGGAATAATTCCTTTTCAGAAATTTCAAATAAGGTTTTACTCATTATTATAAACTCATCAATTGCATTCATTATCAGAGAATTAGAGGTTATTAATGCTCTTTGCGATAGACCTTGTTTCAGCATTAATGCAATGGAGTAAAGACGAGAATATAAGTCTGGGTTAGGCTCAATATATCCATAAGTAGGACTTGTTATTGCTTCAATACTTTTTATTCTGGTATATGACTGCTTAGCATAGAGTACATTATCATGTTTTATTTCGGCCCATGCCGAGAGCGCAGTTATTAATTCTTTATCGGACCAAGCATTAGTCCGCATAAAAGAAGGATATTCTTTTCCTTTTTCATTTAACAGAGGAAGTAATGAGTATAACCATAAATAATATACGGATTGAGTCCAGGTAGTTTCATTCCAATTATCTACCATTTTTTGTAGCTCTTCTAGTTGTATTTTA
>JAMOVR010000141.1 GCA_027061945.1 Candidatus Heimdallarchaeota archaeon | reverse complement strand
GTATACCGACAAGATAGAGGGAGCCTAGCCTTGGTCAATGCCTCCAGTTCTTTCTCAAGGATGTTTATTGAGGCGTTTTGGTCTCTGTCTATTTTTAGTCCGCATACTGGGCTGAGCTGGGCATTTGAGCACTCTATCGCCTAATTTCAATTTGCGGTTTGCGTGTCCGCATTTAGAGCATGTTTTGCTGGTGTTTTTAGGAGTTATTATTATTGTTTCCCGTATAGCTCTTTCCATTCCAGCACGCCAGCACACAGAAAAGCTCTCCTAAAGAAACTATATGACACATTTATTTGGTTTTTATGATGGGCATTCCTCCTACCACTTCTATTGGTGGGCTTCATGCCCAAACTTATAGTGAACTAACCCTTGTTTTTATGAGAAGCTACCCATAGAGTTAAAAAATCCGAACCTATCGGTCTTTTTTATAATTTATAATTTGTAAATATTTTTTTACTATGTTGTTCTTTTAATAACTTAACTAATTGCTCAATTATTATGACCCGTTTTTCTGGAAAACGTTTGCACCACCTAAAATTATAAGATTATCCGAAATAAGGCTAGGCTTGAACCGGTGGTAGTATGACACAAGAGTCAAAACCAAAAATCGATGTTTTCGGGATTTTAAAGAAACATATTTTAGTAGACGGATTTGACATGATCATCAGTCTACAGAAAAGTAAAGGTGTTTGGCTTTACGACTTAAAGCGAGATAAGAAATTTTTGGATCTAATGTCTTTCTACGCGTCTCAGCCAGTAGGTCTAAATCGCGATGAGCTTCTTGACCCTGAGTTTCAGAAAAAGCTAATGTATCCTGCAATAAATAAGATTAGTAATAGTGATTTTTATACTGAAGAATATGCAGAATTCGTAGCTACTCTCGAGAGGATTGCAATGCCCTCATATTTTAAATATGCGTTCTTTATTAGTGGTGGTGCTTTAGCCGTAGAAAATGCTTTAAAGACTGCATTTGACTGGAAAGTACGTAAAAACTTTGCTAAAGGGTATAAAGAAGAAGTAGGTAGTAAAGTAATTCATTTTCGTCAGGCATTCCATGGAAGAAGTGGTTATACATTGTCACTGACAAATACTGCAGACCCTAGGAAATATATGTATTTCCCAAGATTCAAGGACTGGCCTAGAATTACTAATCCTAAAATTACATTCCCCTTAGAAAAACATTTGGAGGAAGTGAAGTCATTAGAGCAAAAAGCACTTTCAGAAATTAATGCCGCCTTTGAAAAATATGGTGACGATATTGCTTCTATTATAATTGAACCGATTCAAGGAGAAGGCGGTGATAACCACTTCAGAAAAGAATTCTTTACAGAATTAAGAAAAATTGCTGATGAAAAAGAAGTCATGCTCATTTATGATGAAGTCCAAACCGGTGTTGGAATTACCGGTAAAATGTGGTATCATGAATGGTTAGGGGAAGAAGGTCGACCTGATATTATTTCATTTGGAAAGAAAATGCAGACATGCGGCATATTCTCTACTACCCGAGTAGATGAAGTAGAAAATAATGTTTTCCATGAATCAAGCCGAATTAATTCTACTTGGGGCGGAAACCTCGTTGATATGGTCCGTTCTACAAAATACTTAGAAATCATTGAAAAAGAACACCTTGTAGATAACGCAAAGAAACAAGGAGAATATTTACTTAAACGGCTTTATGAATTGCAAGAGGAATTCCCTGACTTCGTTTCTAATGCCCGCGGTAAAGGTCTAATGGCTGCTTTTGATTTACCTGATCCCGAAAAAAGAAATGAATTGAAGAAAATAATCTTTGATAAAGGGGCTTTAATTTTACCAACCGGAGAAAAAGGCCTGAGGTTTAGATTGGTCTTAGATATTACTCAAGATGAGATTGACTTAGGCTTAAATATAATTACAGACTCCTTAAAAGAACTAAAAAACAAGTAAAATTAAGATTTTTTTAAAAAAAAACGTTTGAGTCTTTTCAATCAATTTTCTTTAATTTAATTTCAATTTTAAGTACGAATTTCTTTATTTTTTTCATAATTTTGCTACTTATTTTCGTTCTATATATTGCAAAAATGAAATCATAATCCCTAAGTTAATTCCCAGATAATATCAAACCTTTATTACCATGTTAATTATGTTTGGTCGTAATGTTGTCAGAAGCACAAACATCACCAACAGAAGCCAACCTAATAGAGTTTTCCACTTTAGACCTAATCCGCGCTATGCTTCATTTGCAAAGAATAGATTACGAAATTGTTAAACATGGAAAATTAATTCATGTTTTTGCAAAAAACGTAGTAATCGTTATTTCTGAATGGGCGCGCCCCTTAGATAGCCGAACTTTGTTTAACATATTAAAACGTGTTGAAGGCAAAGCAGACAAAGTATTACTTATAACAAGAAAACTTAGTGAACATGCAAAAGAAACAATTGTTCGTCGAAGACTTCCTGTAGTACTTATTCCAAATAATGAGGTATTGGGGATTTTAGACTATTTGTCGTAAATTATAGGGATTATTTTTTAATTGTTTTTTATAAAACTTCTTTTAACAATTCTTTTACCCTTGGATCAGTATCATTTTGAAATACCATTAATGATGCTTTGGCTAAATTCTTTGCTTCTTTTGTAGGTGGGTTTTTGTAGAAATGTATTAGGAGTTCAACTGTTTTTTCCCTT
>JAMOVR010000140.1 GCA_027061945.1 Candidatus Heimdallarchaeota archaeon | reverse complement strand
TCCCCTCCTCCCTCCCCTCCTTTTTTAAGGCCCCCGACAAATAAAAAAAAATAAAAAAAATCTTAATGATTAAAGCATAATATAAGTGAAAACAAATGCCAAAACACTCTCCCCCCAAAACACACAACAAAATCATAACTCTTACAGTAATCATACTAATCCTATTTCTTACTCTAGTCATTACTCCTACTCACGCACAAAACCCTAACACAAACACAAGCATAAAATTAAGCCAAGAACCTTCGATAACAATATACCTCATGTTCGACAGTGAAGAGAGCATGACTATTGCTAAGACAATAACCCAGTTAACACCACAGACAAACATATCCATACAATACAAGTTCATAGATTTCAACAATGCAACAAACGTTCCACTATACAATACCAATGGGATACATGGCGTAATAATAATAAGTAAAACAGGAATGCTTGACCCACAACTAATCGATCTTTTACCAGAGACTGCTATAAATCCCCTAAACTTTATTCTCGCAATCTCAACGGCATTCGAGCTCTTCCCATATCCTGTACTTAACATATTAGGAATAACCGGGACGAATCATACATATCCTCAACAGCAAGAAGCCACATGGTTAGTAGAAACTACAAACATAGAGCAAAAAGAACAATTCCAAATGAACGCAACAATACAGCCCATACACACAGTTCCAGGATCAATTACTCTCATCCAAGCAATAAACACCACTAACTATCCTGAAAGCGAGGAGAAACCACAAATATTCCCAATACCCCTATTAATAAACACTACACAACCAAAAACAGCGAAAACATATGTCTCTGGAGCAATAACAAGTAGCTTGACAGAAAATGAAGAGTATGAAAACGAGTACAATTATAAAACAGCCAATAAAATAAGGCAGGAAAACCAAGATCCACAAACAAAGCAGACAATACAAGACTACATTAAGTTCCTCTACATCGCATACACAACAATAATCACAACAACAATAAACCAAATAATCTCAAGCAACGCACAAACACAACAAAACAACGCAACGGGAATCACTCTCCCTCAAATAATGACTCCCCCTGCCTTAATTACCCTCTTACTAATACTACTACTAGCAATAATTGCAAAAATCACTAACTTCTTCCAATGGCTCCATAAAAAAATAAGAATCGTCCTAACAATAATAATCGGTGCGGTCTCACAAAAATACTATTTCCACAAAGAACGAGTATTAGAAGAAACACACGTAATAACAAATCCGTTAAGGCAACAAATAATAACTATATTGGAGCAGAAAAAATTCCTCGGAGCACACGTAAGAGAATTAAAAGAAAAAACAAACACTGGTGTTGGTGCGTTACTCTGGCATCTACAAGTCTTAGAAGACTTCCGATACATAAAACGAAAAATAGTTGACGGGTATGTAGTTTTTGTCTTAAAAGAATACGAAAAACAATTCGACGAAAAAATAAAACAAGCAGAACTTCTCCTAAAAACCAAAAACGGAAAACAAATATTACAAGCACTAATCTCAGCACCACAAAAAGAGTGGACCATAAGCGAGCTTTCAAGAACATCTCAGGTGAACAGAAAAACAACTAGGAACATTCTACGAAAACTAGTCGCGTTAGGAATCGCTAAACCCATAGAAAACAAAACAAAAGATAACAAAAACCAGCTAACAAAATATGCTCTAACACCTGAAGGAATACAAACTTTAGAATCAATATACAAAATAATAACTGAGGCCCAAAAAACAAAAACAATTACCAACCCAATAAATATACAGCCACTTAATAAATAAAAATAGAAGCTATGCCTTCAACTTTTTTTCTTCTTTTTTCATCACTTCTCTAAAAAACGTTTTATTAACCCCGGCTTGAAATAAGACGCAAACTCCTCTATCGGAGAAATCAGGATGCGGACATTATCAAATCCCGCACCTCTCAAAAACCCATATGCAATAGAAGCTCTTTGTGTACCAGAACAAAAAATTGCTACTGGCCGGTTACGCGGAATTTTCTCACAATCCTCTGCTAATCTATCTAAAGGCATGTCTAAAACCTCTCTAATCCCTTCTAAACGAAAACTTAACATTTTTTTTTCTTCTGGAGTTCGGACATCAAGAAAAACACAATCTTTCATTGAAAAAAATTCATCTGCGGTAATTTGGTGTTTTCCACTAGCAAAAAAATCGAAGTTCATTTCTTTTAATTTATTACTTAGCTCGGTCATTAAATCATCAGTAAAGAACCGTTTGAAAAAAATTTAAGTATTTCCTATAAATACATGTTAAAAAAATAATGTTTTGCGGAAAAATTGGTTCTTAGCACACAAATCATTAAAGATCTTAACATGTAATGCAGGTTCATTTTGAAAAAAATTAAAGTGAATTAGTGTATTATAATACTGTATCAAAGGAAGAGCAAAGAAAGATGGCAGTCTCAAACATAACAGTCATACTTATATTAAACATTTTGACCTTAATATTCACCGCAATCATGGCGATTGCCGGTGTGGGGGCCGCATTTATAATAATTCCCCTAATATACTACTCAGGCTATGATTTTTTAATGGCAACGACAATTGGCCTTCTCTTAAACACTGTAAGCACTGGCAGCGCATCTATAAGGCATGCAAAAAATCGTTATATTAATTATAAGATTGCGCTGCCATTAATAATCACAAGTATAATCACAACGCCACTTGGAGCAGTAATATCTGACACAATCCCTAGGGCTACACTTAGAATAATATTCGCGATATTCCTTCTATTAGTAGGAACAAATATTTTAATCAATGCCATAACCAAAGAGTCTCCTAAAAAAACAGAAAAACAAAAACAAAAACAACAAAATAGCACACAAAGAATAATTACGAGCTTATTTGTTGGGGGTCTTGTAGGATTTATTGCAGGAATGCTTGGGATCGGAGGGGGTTCATTAATACTACCATTCTTCCTTTACTACGGAATAGACACAAAAGAAGCTGCGGGGACTACTTCTTTCATTGTAGTCTTCAGCTCATTTATAGGTTTCATATCAAAAATATCTCTTACTAATGTAAAAATAGACTGGACATTAGCAATAACATTAGTAGTAACCAGCATAATCGCTGCTAATATTGGCTCCTACTTAATGCACTATAAATTAAAAAAACACCAGATAAAACTAACAATGGCAATCATGCTTTTATTAGTCTCTATAAAAATCTTAATCGACACCATATTTTAGAAAAAGACAGCTATAACTTACTTATAGTATAATTCCTCTTTTCTTTAATAACTTCTAACAAAAAATGCTAAATAATGACAAAACGCAGTCAGGTTTTAAGAAGCATTTTTACCAACCTAACTATTGAATGAATATAACTAAAAACATAATCGAATTTTTCACACTAGATAAAAAGGTCCTTGGATTATTTGGGGCAATACTTTTAGTAACACTTGGAGAAGAGCTTTGGATGAAATACGTTCCTACTTATTTCGTCGCATTAGGAGGCACTGCAATCGCTCTAGGGATCTTCAAGTCATTCAACGACACTTTAGAAGCGCTCTCACAACTTCCCGGAGGAATATTCTCTGACAAATTTGGCAGAATATACTCAGCAATCACCTTTCTAACACTAGGGATCATTGGATACGTAATATTCCTTCTCGCACCAACATGGTATTTTCTATTTATTGGAGCAATATTCCTGCAAGGAACTACTGGACTACTTCAACCAACTATCTTCTCAATAATTGGAGATAATTTACCCGCCGAAAAAAGAACGGTCGCGTTTTCTGTTCAGTCAATACTAAAAAGACTTCCAATAATAATTTCTCCACTCGTTGGAGGGATAATCATCGCTAGATACGGAGTAATTCACGGAATAAAAATCAGTATCACCATCACAATCGCACTAGTTGTTCTCGCAATAATTGTAATAAAATTATCAGCACCAAACGAAACAAAAAGAAAAAATGCAACCGAAAAAAAAGAGCCCATTAATAAAATGGAGGAAACAAATAACTTTGAAAGTCCTTCAGAAGAAAAACCAATCTCTTCTCCTGCTCAAAAAAACAAAAGTACTCCTCTTCTAAACAAAAACTTATCATTCCTTTTGACTGCAGATATACTAGCAAGATTTGGGCAAGCAATGGTAAAATATTTCATAGTAATATATGTAATTGCCCTAACAGGATCTGAAAAATATGGTCTATTAATTTCTCTCCAAATGACGACGTCTATTTTATCATATATACCCGCCGCATGGATAGCTAGCAAGATCGGGCGAAAACCTGTTATAACCCTTACTTTCATTTGTTTTGCGGCTTATCCCTTTATAATACTTACCGCAACTACTTTTACCGTTTTACTATTTGGTTTCTTTATCGCAGGGCTCAGAGAATTTGGTGAACCCGCCCGAAAAGCAATGATCGTGAACCTCTCTCAACAAACACAAAGAGGCAAAAAGATAGGTACCTACTATACTATCAGAACATTAGCAATAATACCCGCAGGAATACTTGGTGGATTATTATGGACAATATCAAGAACAATGACTGCGTACGTAGCAACCGCTATCGCATCTTTAGGTCTAATAGTATTCTTAATATTCGTAAAAGACATAGTAATTGAATAATAAAATACAAAAAATTTTGAGCCGTTACTAATATAAAACCTTCTAATATGACTTAACATCCCAGACTCTACTTAAAATGAACTATCGTTTGCTTTCTCTTTTGCACGTGGGTTCATGATTTATTAAGATTGCTCGCTCCGAGCTACTGTTGTGTAAAAAAGATGATTTAGATGGGTTTTGTGGTTCTTTTTAATGCGCTACAAGATAAAAGGCCCAGTGTTGCTTACAAGTGCGGTATACATCGGAAAAGGCTATTAGTCTCGTTTCTCGTTTTTCATCTCCCACCCCGCGTCTCCAGAAGGAGGGGGCTCCCCGAGCTAAAAAAATTCTACCGTTTTTTAATAAATGAAGTTAGGACTTCTTCTCTAATCTGAGAAACTACATCTTTTGAAACACTAATAATACCTGCTTCCCAGCTCATAGCCATAGAATAAGTAGTAAAATTCATAGAAGAAACAATTGCTACTTGGGAATCCCCAATCACTAATTTAGCATGAACTTCTTTATTATAAAAAATCTTAACGCCTTTATTTTTTAATTTTTTATGAAATATTAATCGCTCATTTTTATCTTCTTCGGGGCTCTTAGTAATTAGAAATACTTCTCTTTTGCGATGTTTATCCAAAGAATCCATGAGGTCTGCGCTAATATTTACACGATGATCCACAAAGGGATTAACAATAATCAATTCTTTCTGCGAATTATGCATCAAAGTTCCAATTAAACCAAGCAAGACATTCTTTTTAACAAAAACATGACCGTTCTTATTTAAGATCTGTATAATTATATCCGAACCGTTTAGACGTAAATAATCAATGATTGCTCTAATTAGATGGTCAGTAGCAACTATTTCGTTATTACTGCTAACAAAAGGATTATCATAATCTATTTCATGTATTCCCTCAGGTTCAAAAAAGCTCAGATATTCATCGTAAAGATCTCGAGAAACCCAGTAACGGTCAGAATCAAGCTTCTTCAAAACACCCACTTCGTACAACTCTCTTAACGCAATATTCAATTCACGGGGGCCAAGCCCGGTATATTCTAGTAAAGAGTTCCAGTCACGAGCATTTGCTAAAACAATTCCCTCAATTACCCTCCCCTTCCAAGTACCATAAAAACGGGGTATATCGTCATTCATAATTTACCAAACAGAGTATATACCGCCTCTTCATAACTTTTTTCGAAAAAAAGCCCTGTAAAAAACAAATGTCTTTTAGTCCCTTTTTTTAATTTTTCTTTAACTTTCGGTGAGAGATCCTCTTCTTTCTGGAGACGTGGGGGTATATGAAAAACGAGGGAGTTAATATAATCGCATATCTTATAAATACAATAAGTCATTTATTTATCACAGTTAATATAAAAAAATAATAGTTTAGGTAAGTTCTTACATGGTATATTTATGTACAAATATTTATTATTCACTTGTTAAGACAATCATTATTAAAAGAGAAGAAAAATGATGCGTGAATCCATGTGCAAGAGAGAAAGCAAACGATAGTTCATAAACACCCCATTGGAAGAGTTAATTAACACTTCTATAACATTCTATATGAATTATTGTTAAAGTGGTTTTTAGGTTAGGGTTTTGACCAATACTTTTAGGATTTTAGAAGCCTCTTTAAAGCATAGTGTCGCTCCATAACCACTAACGTCTATATTTGTCCAAATAATACATAACAGTCTCGGTAGGCGTTTTCTTGTAAAGCTAGCATAAAAAGAGCAATTTTCCTTAGACCTCTTTGTTTTATGACTAAAAAATAAACCGCTTGGTTCTTCCTCAAATTCAACAAAGCTTCTAAATAAAAAGCACATATTTTTTCTTAGAATGACTGCTCTCGAGAATAATGAGAACACAGAAAAAAAAGATGGAATGCATGATGAGCACGTAAGTTTAGGGCTAAAGGCCTATGAAATCATCATAGTAGCAGTACTAACCGCGATTTATTTATACATAAGAATCACCGAACAAAATCCTTTTATCGTAGCAGCATTAGGGTTCGTCATTGCATTATGGGCAATAATGAAGCCTACTGAATGGGCTGTAGAAGGATTAACACTACTTGCAGAGAGAATAGGCATCGGGACATACGCTGCAGGTGTTCTTGGTTCAATAATGGCAAACTTCCCAGAGCTTCTTTTAGCTACATTATTAATTCTTAAAGGACAAGCAAAGATCGGTATTTTGACTGTTTTAATAGTGGCTGGGGCAAACACACTACTTTTCGGTGTAGTAATTGTAAAACAAGCAAGCAAAAGAGGTGGATATGTAAAAGTACCAGCAACAACTTTAAGATACGAATCCGAGCTGATGACTTTTGCATTCATCACTGCACTATTCCTTTTCGTGTACAATTTCGCAGAACAAGTCCAAGGAAAACTCGATCTTGTCGAAAATGCATATTCAGTAAAAATTCCTGTTTTGTACTCTGTAGGGACTGTGGCTATCTACTTGTCATACTTGATATTTTTGACAAGAGATAAGGAACTAAACCCACAAAGGACGGAGGAAGAAAAGAAACAAATCAAACAACTAAAATACCTTTCATGGAAAAACATTTCTAAACTATTGATTCTCGGAATCATTGGGATTATCATTGCAGGAGAACTCTTAGCAAACGGTGCAGAGATCCTGCTACACGAAGCACACACTTCTGGAACCGAGTTAGGCGAAGCGCACATAGCTTTGATAGTTGGTCTTTTAGGTTCAATCCCAGAATGGGCCGTAGCGTTTAAAGCAGAAGAAGACATCGAACTCGTGTTCGGAAACGTTCTTTCATCTATCTCTGCAACACTATTGTTTATGATCGGGCTCATAAGCATATTCCTATACTTCATAGGAGCAACATTCGAATTAGACTCATACGCGATAGTACAAGTAGTGCTCTCAGGGTCAATCCTGCTTTTCGTAAACCTATTAATGAAAGACGACTTAAATCTTGACACTTTCGAAGGATTGGCAATAATAATACTACAACTCATTGGTTTCGAAGTACTTATCTCAGTGTAAACACACAACAAACATCTTTATTTTATCATAATCACACACCCATTTTTTATAAAAAAAATAAAAAAATCTTTTAACTCTGTCGGCGGGAAGCTCCCTTCCGAAAGGGATTAAATGAAAGCCTATACACGCTTTCACTCCTTCATATCACAATAATACCACTACGATGCCTATACACTAAGAAAACGTTATTACCCATGAAAACAACTATTAAACAAGGAAAAACAGAAAAAACAGGAAAAGAAGAAAAGAGAAGAGCGATACTACATGATGAGGAGCTACAAGTTCAGGCTATATGTCTTGGGGCAAGTCTTCTTGATGAAGAAGGAAGCCCCTTGCCAAAGCAAGGGGTAGTTCACAAACTAAAATAAATAGAACCAATATAGGCCCTCTCCATAATCACGGTGTAAAAATGATAACTAACAATAACCAGAAAAAAGCAGAACAGATTCGAAAAGACTTTTTAAACGCATGTAAAGACTTAGCGGACTACATAACAACTCAAATCAAAAAAGACACTGAACCAGAAAAAATAGAATTAGTCATAAAAAACAAGATCTCAATCGTTATAGCATTGTCAGAACAATGCATTGACACTCCAATCCCCACCGAAGAAAAAATAAAAACTCTAAACACTGCGCTTCAGATCCTAAATCCTCTACCAAACAAGATCCCAACAAACAACTTTGGTCTGCAATTAACCTGGTTAGACCTCATCTCATTAATTGCGTCAATAAAACAATACATAGCAATAATTGCAATGGACCCCCGACAACCAATCCACCATGAAATAATTGCAACCCTACTCTCAGACCTACTAATCAACATCATAGACCCGAAAAATCTTCCAACGATTCCTCCACCAACTTCGCCAGAATACCGCAGGACACTTACAACATTACTAAATACGCTACAAGATCACATGGTAACATTTGACATACTGATAGAGACCGTCCCGTTCATAAGCAAACAAGAGTTACTGCACTGGATAAAACTCGACATTCAGTACTACTACCAATTCTCACTTATAGTACGAAAACACATCAATAAAACATTATACAAAATATATCAAAAAACAAAAGAAGAGCATCTATTCGCAGCAAACTACATCATTCTCCATCTAAACCTTGTAAACCTCGCACAACTCTTCAAAACAATCCAACAAACGCTAAACGACGAATGGCAAAAGCACTTGTCAATAACAAATATTATTCCTAAAAATTATCCCCAAAACATAGAAGGTCTAACAAAATTCGTAACAAACGCTCTAAATCGGGCACTAAACCAACTAGAACAATGGAGAAAAACAGGAGAAATATTAGTAACAGAAAAGCACTATGAATCACAAGCATTCAAAGAGCTAAAAACAGGCTATCACTACGTAAAAGCAATACGTCTAAAAAATCAGACGTTCAACAAGGCATTAAAAACAAAACCAGAAAACATAGCAAAAGATCCCATACAGAAAGAAGAGCTTTCATTAAAGTTTACAGAGCTCTCACTTATGTGGGAGGTCCTGATGAAAACGATACTTGGAAACAATCCCTTAAACAAAGACTTCTTCAAAAACGAACAAGGAAGAGATTACTTAGAATTTTTCTCTGAATTTTTAGAAACAATCACACTAGAAAGCAAAACAATGAATGACCCGTCGATATACTATGAAAAAATCAGACCATACCACGAGATATTCATATATATCACTCCTCAAACACATCCCAAGCTATGGATGAAAAAAGCAGTCCTTGAGTTATATCTTCTAACAAATACAAACACAACGGTGGATCTAAAACAGTATCTAAAAGACTTACAAAAAATAACACCCGCATTAAAAAAAATCCCTAAAGAATACTTTGCTCTAATAAATCTACAGCTAACAATAATAGCTACAAATAAGCAAATGTTTGACGAAGAAATTTTTCAAAAAACAATACAACAAGCAAAACAAGCCTTAGAAGATGGTTGGTTCCATCCTACATACGAAAAGAAAGCAAAAACACTATTAGAACAGATCAACAAGCAATATTATCATCAAAATGGAGACTTCCGAGAATTTTATTCTCATCTAGAAATAAACGCGTTTGATTATACGACATGGGCAATACCAAACCTGCCGACTATAACTAAAAAACAATTTCCGCTAAAATATTTCCCGTTCAACCGATATGCTGATCGGATCGTCTAAAAAACAAATAAATTAACAAATACAATTTTACTACATACTAACTGTTTCGTCATTTTTGTTATTGTAACAAGAATTTCAATCCCCTTGCGAGGTTTACGGCGTTTGCTACTTCCGGAGGAAGTTTTGCAGCTGTTACATGAGCCTGCAGACGAGACATTTCAATCCCCTTGCGAGGTTTACGGCTTTTGCTACACTTTTGATGTACAGCCTACTGAAGATAAATACTTTATATTTGATTTCAATCCCCTTACGAGGTTTACGGCTTTTGCTACAGGAGTTTTATCTGAGAAAGAATACAAAATTCGTGTCTGGTCTATTTCAATCCCCTTACGAGGTTTACGGCTTTTGCTACCCTAAAGACTTTACGAAAAAAGACGAAATGACCATCAGGCTTATTTCAATCCCCTTACGAGGTTTACGGCTTTTGCTACTAGCTTACGTCCAAGATTTGCAGGGGATTGCTTTCAGGCGATTTCAATCCCCTTACGAGGTTTACGGCTTTTGCTACTAGGAATTACGGAATAACGTTTTATCGGTTTACCAAGGACATTTCAATCCCCTTACGAGGTTTACGGCTTTTGCTACATTGCTTCTCGAAAATGTCAGGGGCTAACGCAATGGGGAGAAAAATTTCAATCCCCTTACGAGGTTTACGGCTTTTGCTACGGTCAAAAAATACACTATCGCTACTAGTTCCCCAAGATATGCATTTCAATCCCCTTACGAGGT
>JAMOVR010000139.1 GCA_027061945.1 Candidatus Heimdallarchaeota archaeon | reverse complement strand
CAGATGCTTGAAGATAGACGGCTTTCTATACTAGAACAGCTTAAAATGGCTAAAGCTATAACAAATACTTCTAATGTGGAATTAAATAACATAGATAATACAACTTCCGACGAGTCTAATGAAAGCCTTGATAAATTAATACAATTATATGAATCTCTAAGATTAAAATATACTGACAAACATCCAGACGTGATTAGATTAAAAAAGATGATTGAAGCTAAAAAACAGGAATTATTAGGAAAACAAGAACAACAAGAACAAAATAATAAAAATGAAACGGAAACAAACAATCTTCAAGTCAAAGAAAAATCTCTGAATATAACCGCCCAATTTCAGGCACAGTTAGCTAGTATTGAAGCCGAAATAAAACATATAAACGAGGCCTATCAAAAAGTACGCAAAGAAATGGAAATATATCAAAAACGTTTAGAAAATATTCCTAAAAGAGAACAACAATTAAAGGATATGAGTCGAGATTATGACAATTTAATGAAAACATATCGAATGTTATTAGATAAGAAAATCCAAGCTGCTATGGCCGAAACTTTAGAAAAGAGACAACAAGGTGAACAATTCAAGATTATCGATCCTGCTCGGGTTCCAGAAGTACCGGTGAAACCAGACCCGAAAAAGATCCTATTTATGGGTTTTATTTTAGCCCTTGGTGCTGGAGTGGGTTTTGCTTTTGTCTTGGAGTTCTTTTTAGATCGAAAAGTCTACGACGAAGCCCTACTTGAAAAGCATGTTCATGTTAAAGTTTTAACTACTATTCCTTTGGTTTCTTTACCAGAAGAAAGACGTCAGGCCCTTATTAAATCTGGCCTTTTATCAGCAATTAGTTTAATGGGCATAATAGCAAATATAGCCCTCCTAATATTAGTGCTTAAGGGTTATCAAGTGTAATACCTCTCTAAAATCAATGTACTATAAATTTTTTGGTCTCAAGAGAAATCCTTTTGATATTCATCCTGACCCTAAATTTCTTTATTTAAGCGAAAAGCACCGCGAAGCATTATCTCATCTTTCTTATTGTGTAATGCTACAAAAGCCCTTTTTATTACTAACTGGCGATATTGGTGTAGGAAAAACTACCATTTTAAATTATTTTATTGCCTCTTTAAGAAAGAAAAAAAATATTATTGTTGTTCCTTTTTTTAACCCTCGATTATCTGTAAAGGAATTCTATACCGTCTTAGCCTCAGAATTAAAACTTCCGACTATAGGGAAAAAAGCTGTCTTTTTATTAAATTTTCGTCAAATATTACAAAAATTAGCTCAAGAAGGAAAAACTTTAGTGTTAATTATCGATGAAGGGCAAGCGGCTTCTATAGAACTTTTAGAAGAGTTACGTTTGCTTTCCAATTTAGCCGAAGGTGAAACCAGTTTGGTCATTATTTTGGTAGGCCAGCCTGAAATTGAAAAAAAATTGGCTTGCGAAGAATTATACGCCCTAAAACAGCGCATTACTTATAAATATCATTTAGGCCCTTTTGAAAGCCCAGAAGATGTGTCACAATACTTAATTACTAGAATCTTGAGGGCGGGTTCTCCCAAGACGCGTCTCTTTAACGAAGAAGCGATCGAGGCCCTTTATCGTTATTCTCGCGGAATACCTCGATTAATAAACATTCTGGCGGATCATGCCTTATTAGCGGCCTTTCTCAAGGAACAAACGGTCGTAGATGCCCAAATTATCGAAGAAAGTGCCAAAGAAATAGATCATATTCTTTCTCATGAAAATAATGAACATTTGGCCACGGATAGGAAAGCTACCCCATCTTCTCGTTCTCGGCAGTTGATCTTAATTTTTCTTATTCTTTTGCCGATAATTATAGTGCTCTGTTGGATTTTTCGGGAAAAAATACCTTTTTTGGAGGAGTTATTTGGGCAAGCTTACTAGTTTTTTAAAAAGAATGAATTTTACCGAAAGCGAGACGGACAAGGCCGAAAATAAAAAATCTGCCTTCCATTACGTACCTCCTGAATCCCAAAGGGCTCAAGAACTCGAAGGCCTTAAGGAAATCAAATTAACCGCTGTTGATCGGCGTATCCTTACCTATCATGAACCAGAAAGTATCGTGGCCGAAAATTTTAAGATATTACGTAGCCACATTCTCCATCCCCGCACTGGGCTTCCCTCAAAATTTGTCATGATTACCAGTGCTATCCCTGGTGAGGGTAAGACCTTCGTAGCCGTAAATCTGGCCTTTTCTTTTGCTAGAAGCGTCCCAACCATTTTGGTAGAAAGTGATCTTAGAAATGCCAGTCTAACCGAAGTCATTGAAGGCCCTTTTGAAAAAGGACTTTCTGAAGCCTTATTAGAAGACGCCTCCCTAGAAGAAATTGTCTATAAAACGGATTTTTCTAACCTTTATATCATCCCCGCTGGAATGCGTCTGGAGGAGGCTACCGACGTCTTTTCTTCGGAAAAATTGGTTGCTTTTTTGGATAATTTAAGGCAAATTTTTCCGAAATCATTTATTATTTTTGATACTTCTCCTGTCTTGTTGGCCTCGGAGCCACTTTATCTTTCTCGATTAGTAGATGGGGTATTAATGGTTGTACGTTATGCCTTTTCAGAAAGAGACGTTGTGGAAGAAGCCATTGAAAAATTAGGCCGAGCCAAAATTTTAGGCCTGGTATTCAATGGGTTTAACATTTCTTCTCTAAACCTC
>JAMOVR010000138.1 GCA_027061945.1 Candidatus Heimdallarchaeota archaeon | reverse complement strand
GCCAGGAAAATATATTTTCTATTTTGGAATAGATCTTATCAAGAATGGCACTATAACTTTTGACAAACTTTTTTATGACTATGTTGAAGTGGATGTTACTCGATAAATTTAACATACATGAAGGAAAGGCTATAAACTTATTGATTCCAGACTAAATGGTGGTTTTTGTTAGGAGAAGATTATGATAAAAAAAATTACAGGATTTTTATTTGTTTTAAATTTTTTATTTTTAACATATGCTTCCTATATATTAGGACATGATTTTCATGTTGCCACAGTGCAGGAATTACAAAATGCTTTGACAGCCGCGCAATCAAATACAGAGGATGATTATATTTATCTTGCCAGCGGCACATATGACGTCCAAGAACTTTCTGGTACTCTGGAATATATAGCTCAGTCTGGTGAAAATTTCTCCATTTCCATTATCGGCTCCGGTGCTGACAACACTTTGCTTGTTAACAACGCAAATGATACTCAAGTCCTGCACATAGAAACGGGCAATGACAACGAATGGATGCCTAGCGCCAGGGTAACCATCCAAAAAATCTCTGTGCTTCACGGCAACAGCAATGGCCAGCCAGGTGGTGGACTATTCGTACAGACCCGCGAAGCTGACATCATCATGGAAGACTGCAAAATTAAGCACAACAAGGGTTATAGCGGAGGTGGAGCCTTTTTGAAATCGGTGCGTTCTGGTTATGTCACAGTTAAAAGGTGCGAGATCAAAGAAAATGAAGGAGCAGGTGGTGACCTTGATGGAGGTGGACTGTTTTTACAAGGCAAAAAGGTGCTGGTGGATCAGTGTACCTTTGAAAACAATACTGCAATTAGCGATGCGTTTTACAATAGGGGCGGTGGGTTAAGGGCCATTGGTTCTGATATCAGGCTGTTGAACAGTCATTTTATAAAAAATGAATTCAAAGGATCTTGGAACCGTTTTGGAGCTGGTGCTTATCTCACTGGTGACGGTGCCTTCATTCGGGTGGCAAACTGCACCTTTAGTAATAATAAAAATGAAGCTGGTTGGGGAGAGCACAATGAAGGGGCCTTAGGCGCTATTGGATCTCAAGTGGAAATATTTGGAAACAGTTTCCTTAGTAACACTACGGCACAAGTTAATGGAGCAGCATATATCGAAGGCGGTGAAATATACATTTATGACAATATCTTTCGAGGAAACAGTGCCGGTGGAGAAACTGGAGCATTAAGAGTAGTAGCTGGCGAGGTGGATATCCATGACAATTCCTTTATTGATAACTTTTCTGGATCACATGGCGGCGCAATGAATGTGGTAGGTCATTCTAGGTGGAAAATCTCCGGCAAAATCCATGACAATCTTTTCAAAAATAACCGCATAAGTTCCACTGGCGATTCAGCAGGTGGAGCTCTAGTAGTCTTCAACCCCTTTGGGGGAACACTGAACATATCCATTTACAACAACATCTTTCTCGACAACAGAAATATTGCAAACGGCAAGGCGTATGGAGGCGCACTGCATGTGAATAATGGCAGTGAAACTGTAAGGATATTCAACAACGTCTTTTCCAACAATGAAGCCTCTGCCAGCAGCAGGAGCAGTTATGGAGGTAATGTTGATTTGGAGATTTCCAACACAGCCGAGATTATATTCACAAACAATACACTCTTTGGTGGAACTACAGACTGGGGCGGAGGAGTGAATGTTAGGATGCACAATGATGCTTCATTCAAGGCTTATAACAATATAATTTGGGGAAATAGCGCAGACGATGGAGGGCCAGACCTTTATATTTTTGACGACTGGAATAATGATGATGTTGCGGCAAAAGCGGAAATCTTCTTTAATGATATAGGAAATATGGGGTTTCAAAAGGGAGATAATATTATGAGAGGAAATAATATTGCTGCCAAGCCCCAATTAATAAATCCTGGAGTAGGAGAGATACATCTTTTGAATAATTCTCCCTGTATTGATGCTGGAAGCGATACAGCACCGGAGCTGCCAGATTATGACTTTGAAGGCGATCCTCGGATAATAGGAAATGCTCCTGACATGGGAGCAGATGAAGCGGGAGGAAGCATCCCACCAAACCAACCACCTGTCATAGATTCCTTTACAGCTAGTCCTTACTCTGGTCATTCTCCGCTAACCGTCACCTTCACCTGTCAGGCACATGATCCTGACGGACATATCCAGCAGTTTGTTTTAGAATTTGGTGACGGAAATTTAGACTCTAATAATACCGGTGTGTTTACTCATATTTATAATAATGAAGGTACATTCCAAGCCACTTGTAAAGCCCAAGATGATCAAGGATCAACTACAAATAAGTCTATTCAGATTACTGTAACAGCACATCACGAACCCGAAAAAGGCGATGTTTCAGGAGATGGACGCCTGGATATCGTAGATGCCCTGTTTGTAGCCCGTTATGCATTAAATCTGCCTGTTAATAACTTCAATGCAGATGAAGCAGATGTAAACTGCGATGGCAACGTGAACATAGTAGATGCCCTATTAATTGCCAGAAAGGCCCTTGGACTTTCAGTTCATGGATGGTGTAAAAACTAACCCTGGTTCACTTTTTCATCCATTAAAGGCTGAAAATGAACATATAAAATGCTTTATATATCCAACTCCTGCACCTCCAAGGCGTGGGTTTGTATGAACTCGCGCCTTGGTTCAATTTTTTCACCCATCAAGGT
>JAMOVR010000137.1 GCA_027061945.1 Candidatus Heimdallarchaeota archaeon | reverse complement strand
AGTCTTTTTTTTAGGAAATAAGCGACCTCCTTGCAAAAAAAACATAGGAAAAACGAATTCTTTTTCTAAAATGTTTGTTATAAATAAAATTGAGACCAACTTTCCCCGGGACCGAATAAAAGCTACGGGAAAAGCTGGTAAGGTGTTGTCATATGTCGGAAGAAAACGAGATACCTATAAGGAAGAACTACGTAAAAATAGAAGCCGACGAGTTTCTTTACAATGTTATCCCACGTCTCATCGAAATGGGTGTAGAAGAAGCACAAGTATTCGAAAAAAATGAATACTTAGGGGTCCTCTCCTTAAGAGAATTAGGTAGAAAAGGCAGGGTACAAAGTGAAACAAAAGTAGAAAAAGTGGTTAAAAGACTAAAACCTGTCCTGAATACACATCCTTATCATGAAATAGGAAATAAACTTCTCACAAACAAAATTCATTCTATAATTATTGAAGATGAACAAAGTAATGCAATCTTAGGAATCGTTCACGGATTAGACTTAGTAGAAAAATTCATGCCAAACCAGGATGACCCTGCTATGAATTATGCACAACAAGATGTACAGGTAATAAGAGAAATATATTCACTAGCAACCGCAATTAAAATTATTAGAACACATAATATCAGTAGATTACCAGTAGTAGATGAAAACAACAAATTAATAGGGACGATTTCAAGCGTAAAAATTTTTAGCGTGCTTTTCCGTCCTCCAGATCATGAAAATGTAGTAGATCCTGAAGGACTAATAATTGATCCTTACAGTGACATCGTAAGCGACTTTATGGATGACCCCTTACCAGTCCTACCAGAGTCTGCTACTCTTAAAGAAGTAGTAAAGGAGATGAAAGCAAAAGAAACTGATGCTGTTCTCCTCGGTTCCCCAAGAAAAATAAAAGGAATTATCACGTTAACAGACCTATTAGAAACAATATCTGTCCCAGAAGCAAAAGCAGGTTACTATGTCCAAGTAGTAGGAGAAGAATTAGATGATGTCGATGTTGACCAAATAATAAGTGAGACGTCTAATTTCCTCAAAAAATTTGCAGAAGCAATTGGAGATAATGGGAGAGTTGTTGTTCATGTAAAATCTTTCCCGAAAAATAAATTCAGAAATCATATCCTTTTCCAAGTGAGATTTAGAGTATATACTAACAAAGGATTTCTATTCATAGCAAGGGGAGAAGGTTTTGGATTAATGGCCGCAATAAACGAAGCCATCGAAAGACTAACAAGAGAAGTCCTTGCTAAAAAAGAAGCATGGAAAAAATATATTAATAGGTCAATCGTTGCAGACTTTTTATACGAAATATAACATAACAGAAAATATTATGTCTTAACTAAATTTTTCTTTTCTTTTTTATTTATTAATCAAGAATTTTTCCATAAGATCGTATGTATAAATAATATAAGCGCCATAAAACAATAATATTTAACTCTATTGGTGTGAAATCCCCTTTCTTCTGGAAAGGTAAAAGGGAAATGAAAGCTTATAGAATTAATAAAGACTCATAGATACTACGTTATTTATCACTATAAAATATAATTTAGATAATAGATAGTATAATTTGGATATAGAACCTAACATACCATTATTATACGCACTATAATGTTGCTGGAAAGCGGACCGTTGATACAACGCTTCTTTAAACATCCTAAATACCAGGGACGGGACGCCACGTAGCGACTGTAGAAAGAATCTCATAAATTTACGAACGACACTTTATGATAAATGAAGTATTTCAGGGCATTATTATTAATGAAACAAAAACCCCCTGTAAAAAAAACAGGGGATAGTTCACAGATCTTTGAAATAATCTCAAGAATAGTGACCTTTTCAATAGGCTTATATTTAATATGGTTTAGATTTCTCATAAATACGTTTTTAAGAAATTTGTTAATGATTTAGATTTTAGCAAAATGACTCTCTAATTAGTTGTGAAATCGGAGTTATTCTTAATAATTAAGTTTATTAAATGAAAAAGTCCAAGTATCACTAACCATAAAATGTCAAATCGCAGAAATACTTAATCATTAAGGAGATGAACAATGGAAGAAGAAGCAATCGTTAGAAAAAACGTCGAAATCGTCCAAAAAATGTGTGAAGAAATCTTAGAGATAAGTGATATCCTCTCCGAAAAAGACTGTAAAAATACATTAGTACTGGGGGAAGTAGCAAAAGAATATTCAGTAACAAGAACACAATTAATCTTACTGAAAAAAATTGCTCAAGAAGAAAATAATGATGACTTAACAGTAAATGAACTTGCAATAAAAGTAAATAGGTCATCAGCAGCAATAGTTCCTCATCTAAATCAACTAGAAGATAGGGGTTTTATAAGAAGAGTGAGAGATAAATATGATCGAAGAAAGGTTATTGTTAAAATTACACCTTTAGGAAAAGCATTGATTGAACAGCTAAACAAAAGAGTAGTAGTCCCTCCTTACGTTCCAAGACTTGCAAAAATGGAGACAGAGGAACTCGAAAAACTATTAAAAGAAGTGCAAAAATTACACGACTTGATTTTAAATGCTTGTGGGATAACGTGAACTACCCCTTTCTTTCGCAAGTGGCTTCTTGCTTCATGGGGAGAATTCATAGAGATGCAGTCTTACAAGGCGGAAGTCGCTGGGCTGGTAAGACAGTAGTGAAAGTCTCCCCACAATACACTTCCAAGAAGTGTGCCGTGTGCGGAAAAATAACAGAC